>CAPNGW010000005.1 GCA_948665105.1 uncultured Lachnospiraceae bacterium | reverse complement strand
GGTCCGGGAGAAGGATGTCTTTTATCCGGATATGGAGCAGCACAGAATCTACGAGAGGCTGTACTCGGAGGTATTTCGGAATATTTATGGAAAGCTGTCCGGCCTGTATGAGAAATTGTATGAGATTTACCATGAGCCTTGGCAGGACTAAAAAAGCTGCCGCCCGTCTGAACTATCAGACGGTGCGGCAGCCTTACTGCTTAAAATTCCGGCTCAATCAGGCCGTAAGTATTGCCTTTTCTCTTATAGACCACATTCACCTCGTCGGTCTCCGCATTCTGGAACACGAAGAAATTATGTCCCAAAAGCTCCATCTGCACGCATGCATCCTCGGGATACATGGGCTTCATGCCGAATTTCTTGGTGCGGATAATCTTAATCTCCTCGTCCTCTTCGGTTTCCTTCTCAATAAACTCTGGCATGAAATGAGCGCTGCCCTGCTTGGCATCCACCAGTTTGTTCTTATATTTCTTAAGCTGTCGCTCGATAATCTCCTCCACCAAATCAATGGAGACATACATATCATTGCTGACCTGCTCGGAACGGATGATATTACCCTTGACCGGGATGGTCACCTCAATCTTCTGCCGTTCCTTTTCCACACTTAAGGTTACGATTACGTCCGTCTGGGGGGTAAAATACCGTTCCAGTTTTGAAATCTTGTCCTCTACCGCCTGCCGTAGACCCGGTGTAACTTCGATGTTTTTTCCGGTAATAATAATACGCATGCTGTCAACCCCTTTTCTGTAAATTTGACAAAAAATGTCTAACAATATTATAACTTATTTTTCCCTGTTTCACAATAGTAATTTGAAAATGTATATGTTAGAATATTGATTACAGTTCACCAGTCAGCCATACACAGATAAATTTATGCTTGCATAAGAATTTATCTGTGTATGAGCTGACGAAGGGAACGCCGGGGTATGAGCAAAAATAGCTGCAAAGCAGTGGAGAGCGCCGAAGGTGCGGTTTTGCGAATGGCGTGGGGTGAACTGTAATTAATAAACAGAACAAGGAGAGAACAATGACACCCAAAATTGCGTTTGTGACAGGAGCCTCCCGGGGCATCGGGGCAGCCATCGCCGAAAAGCTGGCCAGTGAAGGCTGCCATCTTGCCATTTTAGGCAGAGCCAAAGACCCGCTGGAGCAAAAGGCCCTTAAGCTTTCAAAGGCTTACTCTGTCACCTGTCTGGCCTTTCCCGGTGACGTGGGTGACGAGGATTTTATAGAAGGGGCCTTTGCCCGGACCAAGGAGCGGCTGGGCGCGGTGGATATTCTGATAAATAACGCCGGGATTTCCCATATAGGCCTGCTGACAGAAATGGAGCTTTCAGAGTGGAACCGTCTGCTTTCCACCAATCTTACCGGGGTCTTTCTCTGCTGCAAGTATGGAGCAGGCCAGATGCTGGGGAGAAAAAAGGGGAAAATTATTAATATTTCCTCCGTATGGGGCAACGTGGGCGCATCCTGCGAGGCGGCGTATTCCGCTTCCAAGGGCGGTGTAAACGCCCTGACCAAGGCCCTGGCCAAGGAGCTGGCACCCAGTGGCATTCAGGTCAATGCCATTGCCTTAGGCGCCATAGACACGGATATGAACCGCTGCTTTTCCACAGAGGAGAGAACCGCCCTTGAGGAGGAAATCCCATGGGGACGTTTCGGAACCGTAAAGGAAGTGGCAGAGTTAGCTTACGCTCTAACGGAAACACCGCCTTATCTCACCGGGCAGATTATTACCATGGACGGCGGCTGGACATAGATTAGCTGATAAGTGGGAAAACTACTTCCTGTCAGGGAAGCTTTTGTCACAACAAATACGCGAAACGCGTACTATATACGCGATTATGGAACTCAGTACGCGGTTTGAGGATTTTTTATTTATGGACATTCAAATCCCTTAATATGTTGCAAGAGAGGTGATTTGGATGACTCTGGGAGAGAGGCTGGAAGAACTTTTGGAGGAGCGGGAGCTAACCCAACGGCAAATAGCGAAAGATCTGCATATCGTACCGTCCACCTTGAACGGATATATCAAGGGGCACCGGCAGCCGGACCATGAAACCATTATCCGCATGGCGGAATATTTTGAAGTTTCCACAGACTATCTTCTGGGTGTTACCAACTTAAGGAGAGCTTCTCAGGAAATTCAGGATGCCAGAGAGGGGAATCTTCTGGGCATTTACCGGAGCCTGCAACCGGAGAATCAGGACCTTTTGATGGAGCAGGCGCATTTTTATCAGCGGTATGATGCCAAGCAGAAGGAGCAAAAGAAGAAAAAACAGTAAAAACTGTCCACAGACGGAAGGAAGGCGCTGCCAGGGGGCAACGCCTTTTTAGGGGGAGTAAATTTATGAAATGTTCTGGAGTTCCCTTGGGAACACCAACGAATAAAGGAAATTGTCATTTTTCATTCAACTGCTGTTTCAGTTGATATGGTTAGTATAACCGCCAAATGTGTGCAAAGTGTGGCGAGTTTCTAAAAGAATCATAAATAAATTTAAAAAAAGTCTAAAGATACTATAAAGCGTTTTTAAGAAAACAAGAAATGGCACAACAGGCGGATTCTGCCATCTGGAAAATAAAAATCTTCTGTTATTAAAAAAATATGTCGAAAGTCTAATTTTTCTGTAGAATAAATCCGATATTAGAAATAGAGTACGTATACTTATCTACAAGAAATGTTTCTGAGTAAGGACAGATGAGAATATACAGGAGGTATTGGTTATGTACAAGGATTCAGGAAAGAGGATTCTGGCAGTGATGTTGTGCATCTGCATGCTGGTGGGAATGGGCCATGTGTCGAATCTTACGGTACGGGCGGAGGAGAGACTGGAGTTGACACTTTCTACTTATTCCGCTATGCATACCGGACAGCCCATAGCGCCGACTATTACGGTGCGGGCGGGAGGCGTTGATTTGACAGAAGGTACGGACTACACGGTTGAGGCCTACCTGGTTCAGAATAGGCCTAATCCCGACATAAAGATTGAGCTGGATGCGATGGTGGACGTGGGAACCTACAGGATAGTTGTGACAGGTAAGGGCACCTATGTCAACCATAGCCCTGATGAAATGAATTTCTCCATTGTGGCCCGGTCTCTTGCGGGGCTTATTCAGAGCGGTAAGATAACCGTACAGGTGCCGGATGAATTGGAAGTGGAAAGCGATTTCACCGGAGATATGATTGTCCTGACCGATACGGAGACCTCAAAAGCTCTCGTTGGAATCAGTGAGGAGGAGTACAGGAACTGGAGCTCCAGCACGAATCCCGATGAAAAGGAAAAGGCGGACAAATGCGACTATACCTGGAGCATCACTGGAGATACCGGCACGGTGGGGACTATCGGCGTCACAGTCACCGGACGAAACAATTATGGAGCCACTCCCCAGGGAGGCGGCACCAACAGTGCAACCTATCAAATTCGTGTAAAACCCAAGCCCTTTGAGAATATTACTTATACAGCTGAGCTTTCTTATGACGGTACCAGTAAGACACCGTCGGATATTGTGGTACAAAACAAGGATGGTGTTACATTGGTCAAAGACACTGATTACGCCATAACCTACTATGACAAAAATAACCGTCAGGTCAATGAGGCAAGTATTATCAGAGCCGGTGAATACTATTTCATGGTAACCGGGCGGGGGTCATACCTGGGCTCTACCAGTCAGCCACAGTATTTTAAGATTATCAAAGACATAGGCCAATATGCAAGTGACATTCAGGTTACCATTAACGGAGGTCGGCCCTTAACTTATAATGGACAAGAGCAGACACCGGAGGTGACGGTGTATGATAACGGAGTAAGGATGGTGGCAGGTGTTGACTATAACCTGACTTTTCAGAATAATCAGGAGGCATCCTCCAATGCCTCTGTGGTAATAAGAGGAGCCGGAGTGTACAGGGGAAATCTCCCACAGCAATTCACCATAAGCCCCATCTCCCTGAAGGGGGGCGGATTCAGGGTCAATATTCCTCCGGTAACATATAATACCGAAGAACAGATGCCGGATTACACCGCAACCCTGAACGGGCAGGATATTACAGAGATTGTCAAGGCAAACTGCGACGCCGCATATACAAATGAGCAGGGAAATGGACCCGCTCAGGAGGCAGGGGTGGCAAAGATGACTCTTGTATCCAATACAGGGAATTTTGTAGATGGCCCTTTGACAGTGACGTTCACCATTGCCAAGAAGTCCATGCAGGACAGTGATATTGATGTCAGGCTGGATCAAGATTCCTATGATTATACTGGCGGTGAGATTCGTCCCAATGTTACGGTGAGCTATAATGGGAAGACTCTGGCGCTGAACACAGACTATACTGTAGAGTATGGAACCGCCATCGGTGCCACCAATAAGGCTATGCTATACGTGGAAGGCAAGGGCAATTATAATGGACTTCGGACTGTGACATATACCATCAATCCCCGGATGCTGAATGAGTCAAACACAACCATAGAGGTAATCGGAGAATATACCTACACGGGAAGTGCAATTCGCCCG
This sequence comes from uncultured Lachnospiraceae bacterium, assembly GCA_948665105.1. Lineage (GTDB taxonomy): Bacteria > Bacillota > Clostridia > Lachnospirales > Lachnospiraceae > 14-2. The sequence continues at coordinate 21,495 of CAPNGW010000005.1, read as the reverse complement.
GCTGTTAAAGTGACCTATCAGAGTCTCACAGGCCCCATTGAACTGATAAACGGCAGAGATTATGTTGTTTCAAGGACTCTCCAAAATGGCGGCGACAATGTGAACGCAAGCGTCAATGCCAGAGTGGAGATAGAGGGTCTGGGCAATTATGCCGGCATGGTGGCCACAGTCTTTGAGATTAAGCCAAAGGATATAAACGATCCGACTGCAATATTTGTCACGCTTCCCCAGCCTAGTATGGAATTTACCGGAGAGGAGTTGCAAGCCCCAGTAATTCTGCAATACAGAGTTGGCATAGATGAGTTGCCGCAGTTGGAGGAGGGCAAAGATTTTTTTGTTTCCTATAAAGATAATATCCATGTGGCATATGATGGGGATGGGAAGGTGATAGCCCAGGCAACGGTGAAAATCCAAGGTACCCAGAACTTTTTTGGTACCATAGAAAAGACCTTTACCATTACGCCCAAGACATTGAACTTGAACGAATTGAGAGTAACTGCCTCAGATAGAAACGGAGAGGAAAAAGAATTTAAAGACTTTGTGCTCCCTTACTGGGGCAAGGAGGTTGTGCCTGATAGTAGTGATTACGACTATACCTTCAATCTGGAGTACACCATTGGAGGAAACAAGTGGCCATTGGTAAAAACCACCGACTATGAGATTTCCTATGAGAACAACGACAAAATCGGTACAGCTCAGATGGTAGTTGCCGGAAAGGGCAACTACGGCGGAAGTGTATCCATAGACTTCTATATTAAAGGAAGTATTGCAGATGACTGGGAGACGGCTGCTGACAGGAAGCAGGTAGTCGTTGAGATTAAGGACAAGGAATACACAGGCGCCAATGTCAAGCTGTCCAAGGATGATATTACCATTAGGTATGAGAGGAAGTATACCAACTCAAGCGGTGGGGAGAGTATCATGTCACAGGAGCTGGAGGCTTCCGACTACGACTTTGTATATGTGGATGATGCTGGCAACGAGATTCCCGGTTACATGGGGGTAGGAACCGGCAAAATTAAGATTACCGCCACCAAAGCAGGTAACTTTACCGGTGATCGGGTAGCAGAGTTTACGATAGTGCCAAAGGAACTGAATGAGACGGATTTTAAGGTCACCATTCCCGACCAGATATACCGGGGAACTGCATTTACGGAAGCTGAGATTGCAGACGTAGCTACGGTTATGTACTTAAACGAAACCGGCGGTCTTCTGGTGGATGCTGGCGATTATGACCTTACCTTTGACGATACCAATCTGACAGACTGCAACCCTCAGGTCAATATAACCATTACTGCCAAAGATACCGCAACCAACTATGTGGGTTCCATGAAGGCCACCTTCGCCATTGTGGAGCGGGAGCTGACAAGGGCTGAAGTGACGGAGGTTATAAACGGCGGAAATAAGCTGGTATTAGTGGAACAGCCGGAAATTCTCATTACGGAGGATATGGTCCGTTTGAGTTATGAGAGCGCAGACGGCACCATAACCATGGAGGATGTTGCGGACGGCGGCCTTTTGACCTATGATATTATTCCTGCAGATGGCGGCTATAAAGCAGTGGGGGCAACATCACTGATTGTAAGAGGTACCGGAAACTTTACCGGAGATGTTGAGATTCCCTTTACCATCTATGGCGACTTAAAGGCAGGCTATGAAGCTGTCTATACAGATGAAAATGGAGAAGTGAAGCCTGTCACAGAGATTATATATGACCCGGAGCCTTTCTTTACAGAGAGCGCCATTGAGCCTGAAGTGACCATTATGTACCGGGGCAAAGAGTTGACACTGGATACGGATTTTGAGACAGTATACAGCGGCGAAACCACCAATGTAACGCTTGACGCGAAAGATGCGCCCCTGATTACCATCACCGGAATAGGTAATTTTGAGCCGGTGGATGCAGCAGATACCATCGAACTTTCTTACATAATTAAGCCCTGCGATTTGCAGAAGGCTTATGAGGCGGGAACACTGCGCCTGGTGTTTGCGGAAGTTACATACAACAAGCAGGAGCAGACGCCTCTTCGGGAAATGTACAATGGAAGTGTAGACGGAAGCGGTGGAACGAAGATAGCAAGCTCTAATGACGGTAAGACCTGGACGTTTACAACTTCAGGGAATTCAGAGTTTACCATCGAATATGAGAATAATATCAACGGCTTTGACCCCAACTTCTGGGATGAGGAGCAGCTGGCAGGGATGCAGCCGCCCACCGTTATTATCACTCCCAAGGAAGGAGTTACCAATTACGTAGGAAGCCTGAGAGCATATTTCACCATCATGGGTATTTCCTTCGACAAGTATGACGTTACCATTGACCCCATTGAGGACTACACCTACACGGGGGAAGTGTTTACACCGGAGCTTAATATCACAGTCAGCGATAAGCCAGGCAGCAATGTCCCTGACGTGGGAGAGTCCGTAGTACTTGAGAAGGATAAGGATTACGTGGTGAGTTTCATGAATGCCATGAATGCAGGAACGGCCTTAAACCCGGACGCTCCCGCAGATACAGAGCCTCATGTGCTGATTACCGGTATCAATAACTTTGCCGGTAAACTGAAAAAGGGATTTACAATTCTTCCAAGAAATATTGACCCTGAGGTGAACCCCATCAGTGTTACTGTTGAGGATGCCGATTACACCGGAACAACCATCACTCCTGACGTTGCAATTATCGATAATGGCAGAAAAGACAGTGCAGTGATGCCGGAAAGTATTTACCTGGCCCATTCCCTGTTCACCGGAGCGAAGAACAGCGTGGAGCTGGTGCAGGATACAGACTTTAGATTGGACGTGCCGTGGGGCGGAAATATTACAGCCGGAAAAGATGCCGGAACAGTCACCATTCAAGGAACCGGAAACTATACCGGAGAGGTGGAGCGTAAATTCAGCATTGTACCTCGCGCCATGGATGATGGATATGTTATTGTGAAGATGCCCACACAACCGCAGATTTATCAGGCAACGCAGATTAAGCCTGTACCGGCGGTATATGCGGGTAGCGAGACATCCGGGAATCTGCTGAGGATGGATGTGGACTACACCGTATCTTATGGAGAAAATCTTAACGTTGGAACAAACGCCGGTACTCTTACCATTAGCAGTATAAGTCCCAACCTGGAGGGAAGCTTAACGGTAGACTTCGATATTGAGCAAAAGGATTTGGCCCAAGGTATAGCAGACGGCTCCATCCAAATTACAGTCTCAGATGCGGCCTACCAGCCCGACGGGGCAGTGCCGGAAATTACAGTTACTCATATGAACGGAAACCCGGAGCCGGTAACCCTGGCAGAGGGAGTAGACTATGAGGTGGAATACAGCGATAACCAGGGGACAGGCTCAGGAACCGTTCGCATCACCGGTATCGGCAATTATACAGGTGAGGTTACAAAGAGCTTTAACATCCTGATGAATATCAGCTTTGCAGAGGCTGAGCCCATTGGGCTTCAGGAGTATACCGGGCAGCCGATAACCCCCGAATTGAAGCTGACCATGGACGGCGCGGCTCTAACGTTGAACGTAGATTATACGTTGGAATACAGCGACAATGTGGAGGCCGGCGTGGCAACCATCACCGCTACCGGAATCGGTGCCTACAGAGGAACCAAGGTTGTGACCTTTGAAATCGGGCGCGATATCAGTGAAGTGGTGGAAGTAGTTGGTCTCGGCGATAATCACCTCTACACCGGGAAAGCGGTGGAACCAAAGGTGGGAAAAGTGACCCTGGGTGAAGGCGGAATGGTTCTCACCAAGGACGTGGACTATACACTCAGCTATGCTAACAACGTAAATGTGGGAACAGCCACCATCACGGTAACCGGAACAGGCATTTACAGAGGAAGCAGGAGCTTTGAATTCCAGATTATCCGGAGAAGCGTAGCACAATGCCAGGCGAATATGACCGCCAAAGTGACCTATGACGGTAAGAACCAGACTCCGGCAGTCACTGTGAAATACGGAGACATCTCCTTAAAGAACGGAACCGACTATTCTGTAACGTACTTAAACAATGAGAAGCCGGGAACTGCAAGGGTAATCATCAATGGCAGAGGAAACTACACCGGAAACAAGGTTCTGAATTTTGATATTAACGTGAATCCCATGAGTGGTGTGAAGGGAATTGCCAACAGTGGAAAGAAGATTACCTTGAGCTGGAATCAGGTGAGCGGCGTGACAGGCTATGAAATCTATGACAGCGACAATACACGGATTGGACGTATTAGCGGTACAAGCTACAGTATTGTGGGCCTGAAGCCAGGAACGTCCTACACCTACCGGGTAAGGTCCTATGTGACCAAGGGTGGACAGGCTTTCTTCAGTCCCTTTACGAATGTCACAGTAAAAACAAATTAGGATAGCATTTTGTCCTTCAAATGTGGTATAATAGTGATGTGATGAAATTATGAAAAATGTATACCATATCGGACGCTTTCAATTTGATTCTTATACCGAGTATAAGAAGGGCTTAGAGGATGTTAAGAAAATTAAATACATCTCGGATGAAGTGGATATCAATGAACCTGGTGTGGCCTTAAGGCTGTATACTTTAATCCGACAAAATGAAATCAACTTTCAGAGTGCTATCGGCGAAGATTATCTTCTGTACCTGTCCGACCTTTTGGCGGACGACTACAAAGAGCTTTCAGACGTAGAGACACCGTACCTGGCAAATCTGGGGAGAACTCGTTCTCCCCGGAAGCTTGTCGGGATATTATGCATTGTGGCGGCAGTTACCTGCTTCCTCTACTTTGTGGGAAGCGAGTGGATGAGCTATCAGCGGACCAGAGAGCTTAAGGAGCTACAGCAGGACCGGGACATCTCCCGGGCGGCCGGGTACATTGCGGAAAAGCTCAAAGAGAAGTATCGGGAGAAAGATGAGGAAGAAGTGCCTCAGGAGGAGCATGCCTCAGGAGGAGAAGCCATGACCGGGGAAGTGGGACAGGTGGATTCGGGGAATGAGGAAGTTCCCAAAACCATACTGCCGGAATACGTGGATTTCCATGGGCAAAATCCCGACATGGTTGGCTGGATTACCATTGCAGAAACCAATGTGGATTATCCGGTGGTGCAGTCCCCGGACAGCAATGAATATTATCTGAAGCATAACTTTTTTGGGGAAGAGGACGCCAACGGCTGTATTTTCCTGGATATGCGCAATCACTTAGAGCCGGGGGATACGAACCTCATACTCTATGGCCACAACATGCGAAGCGGCATGATGTTCGGGGAACTGAAGAAATATCAGGAGGAAGAACATTTCAAGGCTCACCCGCAGATTGAATTTCATACCTTGTATGAAAAGAGAAAATATGATATTATAGCTGTGTGCCTGGCACAGGTGGAATACCAGGATGAAGAAAGGTTTCGATACTATAATTTTCTGAATGCCTCCTCTCAACAGGAGTTTGATGTATTCAAAGAGAATGTGGAGAAGCTGAATATTTATGGAGATTCGGTGGATATGGAGTATGGAGATCAGCTCCTCACCTTGTCCACATGTAATAATTACATTGAAGATGGAAGATTGTTTTTGGTTGCCAGACGTGTGGAATAGTTGCAACGGAGATAAAACAGGAGGTTACTTAGGATGAAGAACAGTTTTATAAAACGGATAGGAGTATCGGTAGCGGCGCTGGTGATTTTGCTGGCAATGTCAGCGAAGATAAACATCCAGGCGGCCCCGGAGGACTTCGACATTGACGACAACGGCATGCTGACGGCTTACAATGGAAGCGACGCCAATGTGACTATTCCGGATACGGTTACCAGCATTGCCAGCAATGTGTTCGCGTCCAATTCAAACATCGTCACGGTGACTGTTCCGGCAGGAGTTACCAGTATCGGAGAAAATGCCTTTGCAGGCTGTGCCAACTTAAGCAGTGTGGAGATATTGGGAGCCAACAGCATTGGCTCCGGCGCGTTTTCCAATTGCCCCAGTTTGGTGTCCGTAAGCTTGCCGGCCAATCCCAACCTGTCCTCCTTAAGCTCTCAGCTATTTAAGAACTGCACCAGCTTAAGCAGCGTTACCATGCAGAGCAATATTACGTCCATCGGTTCCGAGGCCTTCTATGGCTGTAACAATCTGGTAAATATCACTATTTCGCCCAATGTTACCAGCATTGGCACCAGCGCCTTTTATGGCTGCAGCAGTTTAACCAGTATCATTGTCCCCTCCAGCGTTACCAGCATCGGAGGCGGCGCTTTTGCAGACTGTACGGGTTTGTCTTCCGTGGAGCTGGGAGGCTCCCTTTCCTCTATCTCGGAACGGATGTTTTCCGGCTGTGCCAGCCTTGGAAGTATCACGATTCCGTCAAGCGTAGCCAGTATCAAGGCGGATGCCTTTGCCAACTGTAACAGCCTGTCCAGCATTTCCATACCGGCGGGTACCACCAGTATCGACACCAGCGCATTTTCCGGCTGTCCCGGTCTGGGCTCCATCACGGTGGCTTCCGGCAACAGCAGATATGCTTCCAATGACGGCTGCCTCTACAATGCATCCCTTACCCGACTGGAGTATGTTCCCGGGGGCAAGGATACTGTGACTATTGCCGGCAGTAGCACCACCGTGGGTTCCATGGCCTTTACAGACAATCTCACAGTGGGAGAACTGACCATTCCCAGCACGGTGACTACCTTGGAGAACAACGCCTTTTCCAACAGCGGAATCAAGACCATCACCATACCTGAGAGTGTGACCACCATCGGCTCACAGGCCAACTGGAACCCGGATTTGATTAAGGGGCATAACAATTCCTGGGCACACCGCTTTGCCACTGAGAATGTTATTCCCTTTGAAGGAAGCCTGGGAGACGCCAAGAACCCCATAGACCCTGAGGGCGGTGATGGCAGCGGGAATAATCCTGGCAATGAAAATAAACCTGGTGATGGAGATAATAACGGGAACAATCCCGGCGATGGGGATAACAATGGAAATAATCCCGGTAATGGGGATAACAACGGAAATAATCCTGGCAATGGAGATAACAACGGAAATAATTCCGGCAACGGTAATAACACCAATAATGGAAATAATACCGGCAATGGAGGCAATACCAACACAGGTGGAGGCAACAAGACCGACAATGTAAATGGAGCCACCGGAGACGAACATGTGAAGGACCAGACGCCAAAGACCGCAGACCGGATTGATGCCAAATACTTCCTGTTTGCAGGAGTTTTGTTGGTGGGAGTCTACCTGTTGGTTTCCAGACGCAATGTGGAAGATAAGAAAAAGAATAACTAATAGAACTGAAAATATCAGAAGGAAAACAATGGAAAATATGCGTGGGCAGTTTTCCATTGTCATAAATAACCAAGAGGGCAGTTGCATAAGCAATGCCCTCCTGTGTTCTTTTGGAGCTTTTTACTTTATTCCTGTCCGGCCATCACCTGTCCCAGCCGGTTGCCAAAGGCAGCCATATCTTGAGGAATCCAGGTGTTGTTGATGATGGTGCATTCCACGGTAAAGTCCTTTCGCTCCGGAGAAGGAGATACAGCATGGTAGCCGTCGATAAGATTCTGTGTATAGTGCTCCATCAGAAAATCACGGTATGCGTCATAGTCCGTAAAGCCAGCCGCATCTGCATCCTCTCTGGCGGAATAGGCTGCGTCGGTATCCAGTGCCACTTCGTCGAAATAAGTGGTGGACACCTTAACTGTTGCAGTGTCGTTTTTCTCGGAAACCACCGTAAAATCTGCTTCCATGGTGGCCAGAGCAGTTGCCCTTGCCTGACAAATCTCAGAAATAGTTTCCTCATCGATTTCCAGCCCGCTGACAGCGAAATTGGTACGTATGGTTTCTGCCAGGGCATCGTCATAGGCTTTTATGGCTTCCTGGAATTGCCTCTCCGTCATACCAAGGGAGGAGACTCCTGAAAATTCTCTGTGGATATATAAATCATAAATAGCTTTCACCGAATCCGCCGCTGTGGGCTTTGACCTGCCACAGCCGGATAACGCGGCCAAAATCAAGCAAAGCGCAAGAATCACGGGCATTATTTTTCTCATGAGGAATCTCCTTATTGTCAACTGTTACCTGCATTTTATCATAGTATATCCATTTCAACAACCTTTTCATACGACATTCTTTTTGGCTGAAATGGAAGCTGACAGCCCCGTTCGTTTATCCTGACAACAATGTACAAAATATCCCACGCGTGGCAATACGAAAAGCCAGGCCCCTGTCTTATAATGAACTTAAAGTAAAAATCAGGGGGAATTTCAATATGAAGTACGGATACTTTGATAATGAGAAAAGAGAATATGTAATTGAGAGGGTGGATGTACCCGTCTCCTGGACCAACTACCTGGGTGTCAAGGATTTGGCGGTGGTGGTGAATCAGACTGCCGGAGGATACGCATTTTACCGGACGCCGGAGTATCACCGCATCACCCGGTTTCGGGCAAACGCTGTCCCCATGGACCGTCCCGGCCACTATGTTTATCTGCGAGATGAGGAGGATGGGGATTACTGGAGTGTTTCCTGGCAGCCGGTGGGTAAGCCCCTTGATGAGGCTGAATATACCTGCCGCCATGGCATGAGCTACACCACCTATTCCTGCGATTACAAGAGGATTCACGCAGAACAGACTCTGGTGGTTCCCAGGGAGGATCCCGTGGAGCTGTGGGATGTAAAAATTAAAAACAATGACACCAGGGAGCGGAAGCTTAATATCTTCTCCTATCTGGAATTTTCCTTTCATCACATCCTCATGGACAACCAGAATTACCAGATGAGCCTGTATGCGGCGGGCTCCAGTTACAAGTGTGGCATTATCGAGCATGACTTATTTTATGAGGAATTCGGATATCAGTATTTCACCGGAAATTTTGTACCGGACGGCTTCGACTGCCTTCGGGACACCTTTCTGGGAAGCTACCGCACGGAGAACAACCCAAAGGCTGTGGAGCGGGGTGAGTGCTTTAACTCTTATGAAAAAGGCGGGAACCATTGCGGTGTGCTTCAGAAGAACATCACCTTAAAGCCCGGGGAGGAAGTGCGCCTCATATTCATGCTGGGAGAAGGAAACCGTGAGGCCGGAAGGCTTATGCGGGCCAAATATTCACAAGTGGAAGCAGTGGATAAGGTGTATGTGGAGCTTAGAAATTTCTGGGAAGAGAAGTTTGCAAAGCTTCAGATTCAGACTCCCAGTGAGGCCATGAATACCATGATCAATACCTGGAATCTCTATCAGGCGGAGATTAACGTTATGTTCTCCAGATTTGCCTCGTTCATTGAGGTGGGAGGGCGTACCGGCCTGGGATACCGGGACACAGCCCAGGATGCAATGACCATTCCACATTCCAACCCGGAAAAATGCCGACAGCGTCTGGTGGAGCTCCTTCGAGGACTCACCAATGCAGGGTACGGACTGCATCTGTTCCAGCCGGAATGGTCTGAGCCGGAGAGGCAGATAAAGCCCTTTAAATCTCCCACCGTAATTCCCAGTCTCAGAGGGGAGGATATGATACACGGCATTGAGGATGCCTGCTCCGACGACGCGCTCTGGCTGGTGGCCGCTATTACAGAGTACGTGAAGGAGACCGGTGAGACGGAGTTTCTGGAGGAGATTATTACATACGCCGACGGTGGTGAAGGCACGGTTTACCAGCACATGAAACGGATTCTGGATTTCTCTGCCCAACAGGTGGGAGACAGCGGTATCTGCAAGGGGCTTCGGGCAGACTGGAACGACTGCCTGAACCTGGGAGGTGGAGAGAGCGCCCTGGTGAGCTTTCTTCACTTCTGGGCCCTGGGACATTTTATTGAGACAGCAAAATATCTGGGCAAGGGTGAGGATGTCACCCGGTATGAGGCAATGCGGGACAATGTAAAACAAGTCTGCCAGGAAAAGCTCTGGGATGAGGAATGGTTCATCCGGGGCATTACCAAAAACGGCAGGAAAATTGGTACCATGGAGGACCAGGAGGGAAAAATCCATCTGGAGTCCAATGCCTGGGCAGTGCTGTCCGGGGCGGCATCTAAGGAGCAGGCCAGGAAAGCCATGGACAGTGTGGATAAATATCTGTTCACCAATTTCGGACTTCAGCTTAACGCCCCTTCCTACACAGAGCCCGACGACGATATCGGCTTTGTCACCCGGGTGTATCCGGGTCTTAAGGAAAACGGAGCTATTTTCAGCCATCCCAATCCATGGGCATGGGCGGCGGAATGCATGCTGGGGCGGGGAAATCGGGCCATAAAATTCTATGACGCTCTTTGCCCATACAATCAGAACGATAGGATTGAGATTCGCCAGGCGGAGCCCTACTCCTACTGTCAGTTTGTGGTGGGCCGGGACCATACCGCTTTTGGGCGGGCCAGACACCCCTTTATGACGGGAACCGGGGGTTGGGCATATTTTTCTGCCACCCGGTATATGCTGGGGATACGGCCGCAGTTCGATTGGCTGGAGCTTGACCCCTGCATTCCGGCGGAGTGGGAAGGCTTCACGGCACAGAGGGAGTGGCGGGGAGCCAGATATCTCATTGAGGTGAAAAATCCCGGGCATGTGAGCAAAGGTGTGAAGGAGCTTTACCTGGACGGGGAAGCAGTGGAGCTGATTCCCCCCCAGGAGGCTGGAAGTGTACATAACGTGAAGGTTGTCATGGGATAAAAGGAGGACAGAGCATGATTAAATTCGGAACCGGCGGCTGGAGAGCTGTCATAGGAGAAGATTTTACCAAGGAGAATATTCAGATTCTGGCCTTGGGGATGGCACGGAAAATGAAAAATGAAGGCGTGGCGGATAAGGGTGTGGTTCTGGGCTACGACCGGAGATTTCTGGCCAAGGAGGCCATGCAGTGGACGGCGGAGGTTTTTGCCGGAGAGAAGATTCGGGCGTATCTCATCAACAAATCCTCACCCACACCGCTGGTGATGTATTACGTAAAAAACCACGGATTTCCTTACGGAATGATGATAACTGCCAGCCATAACCCGGCAATTTATAACGGGGTCAAGGTTTTCACAGCCGGGGGCCGGGATGCAGATGAAATTGAAACAAAGGACATTGAGGATTACATTCAGGATATTGCGCCTACAGATATCGTGAAGTTGGAGTATGAGGAGGGTAAAAAGGCCGGACTGATTACGGAAATCTATCCCTTAAATGAATACCTGGACAGTATTATTTCGGCAGTGGACATGGAGGCAATACGAGAGGCCGGCTTAAAAATCGCCCTGGACCCCATGTATGGTGTCAGCGAGACCTCCTTAAAGACCATTCTTATGACAGCACGTTGCGAGGTGAACACCATCCATGAGCGTCACGATACCTTATTCGGCGGAAAGCTGCCTTCCCCGTCTGCCGCCACCCTGCGCTCCCTGCAGACCTATGTGATAGAGAAGAGCTGTGACATCGGCATTGCCACGGACGGGGACGCGGACCGTATCGGAATCATTGATGACACCGGAAGATTCCTGCACCCCAATGACATTCTGGTGTTGCTGTACTACTATCTGGTGAGACACAAGGGCCTTAGGGGCCCGGTGGTGCGAAACATCGCCACTACCCATATGCTGGATAAGGTGGCCTCCTCCTTTGGAGAGGCCTGCTATGAGGTTCCTGTGGGCTTTAAGTACATCTCTGCCAAAATGCAGGAAACAAACGCCATCATCGGCGGAGAATCCTCCGGAGGGCTGGCCGTGAAGGGGCAAATCAGTGGAAAGGACGGCATTTACGCCGCCGTGCTGCTGGTGGAAATGATTGCCGTCACCGGCAAGCGGCTGTCCGGAATTATGGAGGAAATCAAAAGGGAGTGTGGCGATATCTACATGGAGGAGAGGGACTACAAATTTACCCAGGAGAAAAAAGCAGAGATGCAAAGGACCCTTATGGAGGAGAAGCGTCTGCCGGATTTGCCCTTTGAGGTGGAGAAGGTGTCCTATCTTGACGGCAGTAAGGTATACTTTAAAAACGGTGGATGGGTTATCGCCCGGTTCTCGGGTACGGAGCCGCTCCTTCGGATTTTCTGTGAAATGCCAAAGGCGGAGGATGCAAAAAGCATCTGCGGGCTCTTTGAGCAATTCCTAAACTTGTAGAAGAAATAAGAGTTCACTATAATGAATGTAAGATTTTAATCCAATTCTCCAAAACCAAAGAGAAGGTACATAAGCCATGAAAGGTATCCTGAAAAAATTCATAAAGCCTGGGTCGTTGAAACGCAGAATCATATATTTCATTATTCTTTGCTGGGCGGTGCCGGTATTGTTGTTTTTTATATTCACCACAGTATCCTACCAGGAGGGAATTATTAAGAAGAGCGAGGACGTCATGGAGGACAAATTGTCCAACGTGCTGTCCTTTGCTTCCATTCGGATTGGGGATGCCATCACCATGTGCCAGCGTCCCTCCTATGAACGAAGCTGGGAATCACTGTGGAACAGCTACCGGAAGGGACAGATTGACGAGAACACTTACCTGATGGAGGTGGGCAGCAGCCTTAAGGGGAAATTCTATCTGGATGAGCGCTTTCACCTGTATGCCTTTTACCAGAGGGGAAAGGAGCGCCCGGACAGCTATTCCTCCCGGATTGGGGCTTCCTACAACAGCTACATGGAGGATATTAACGGCAGTGTTCTTAAAATCATAGAAGGAGGCTCCAACTATACCCATGTGAAGGTAATCGACGGGCGGATATTCATTATCCGAAATCTGTATACTACTACGGATTACGAGCATTTTGGGACTCTGGTGGTGGAGCTTGACAAGAATCAGGTGTTCAAGGACATTCCCAGGGACTTCCGGGAGAAGCTGGTGGTGTGCATTGATGACAAGGAAGACATTTTGACTTTTTCGGGTCGGCAGAGCAGAGAGGAAGAAGCGGTGTCGAAGGTACTGCCGATAGAAAAGGAGGAAGCTTTTAAGCAGGAGGAAGAGCTTATAGCCAGCCTTTTGGAGCATTATGACGTATCTGCAGACGGGACCGTTATTCGAGAGGAGAGCCGCACTTATAACGGATACCTCTGCCAGAAGCAATTTGATACTTACCACATGGGCATCCTGACTCTGGCCCAGCGGCGGGAAATCTATTCCAGTCTCTATGACCTGTATGAAATTGTAATTATCATGCTTCTTTTGTTCCTGCCGGTGATTATCTATTGCATTTTCTTTTTGAAGCAGCAGATTCAAAGACCTATCGGGAAGCTGATTGAGGCCTCCCGGGAAATGGAGCAGGGAAATATCGGCGTGCAGATTGACGGGGAAGACATGCCCAATGAGGAATTTGATTACCTGAAGGACTCCTTCAACAGCATGTCAGCCCAGGTGAAAACCCTGTTCGATTCTTTTTATACGGAAAAGCTGGCCAGGAAGGATGCTCAGATATCCGCCTTGCAGGCCCAAATCAATCCACATTTCTTAAATAATACCTTAGAGATGATGAACTGGCAGGCCCGGATGAATGAGGACACGGTGGTGTCCCGGATGATTGAGTCCCTTGGCACTGTGCTGGATTATAGGATGAACCGGGCCAACGTGAAGGAGATTCCTCTCTGGGAGGAGCTTCGCTGTATCGACGCTTATTTCTATATTATGTCCATGCGGTTCGGACAGCGGTTGCAGATTGAGAAAGAGATTGACGAGGACTTAAATCAACGAATGGTCCCGCCCTTAATTCTCCAGCCTCTGGTGGAAAATGCCGTGGTCCATGGGGTGGAAGCGGTGAAGAACGCCAGCATTAAGGTGTGCGTGTATCAGAAGGAGGGCAGGGTGTTTGTGGAGGTGCGAAATACCGGCAAACGTCTTACCGACAGGGAGCTGGAACGTATTCAGGGAATCCTAAAGGGTGATGAGGATAAGATTCCCAAAGGACAGGGAATGCATACCTCCATCGGCATTCGCAATGTGAACCGCCGGATTCAGCTGGTGTACGGGGAGGAGTACGGGCTTACCATCCGCCAGGAGGAAGGGAATCTGACAATATCAACAATCGTTCTTCCGGGAGAACAAAAATAACATGGCAAGAATAAACAAATAATGTCAAGTGGGTCTAATGCTTTTTGGGGAAACTGCATTTATAATGGAATCATAGTAAATGAAGGTATTTGCTAAATCATTTAAGGAGGATGTACTATGAAAAACAAACTTTTATCACTGCTTCTGGTTTCCACCATGGCAGTCACACTGCTGGCAGGCTGTGGAACCAATACTGCCACAAAGGATGCAGGTACCAAGGATGAGGGGCAGACAGATGAGACACAAAAAGATGATGGGGGGAATGCAGGTGCAGACGAGGGAAGTGCACCGGTGACCCTTAAGACCGTTTCCATGTTTGGAGGAACCGACCCCAATGCAGCGGCTTATCAGGAAATCAATGAAGAGCTGATGGCACAATATGATTACATAACCATTGAGGACAACTCACAGACCTCAGATGAGGACTGGAAAGCAGGAATTGCTGCAGATTTCTCCGTGGGAAATGAACCGGACGTACTTCAGTTCTTTACCGACGCAACCGCAGACAGCATTGTGGCAACAGACAAGCTGGTTTCTGTTGATGAAATCAAGGCCGAGTATCCCGAATACGCACAGGATACCCTGGAGGCAGCCATGACCGCTTCCGCTAACACTGACGGCGTGTCAAGAGCAGTACCCACCACCGGCTACTGGGAAGGACTGTACTGCAACAAGGATTTATTTGACCAGTACAAGGTAGAGATTCCCACCGACTGGGCTTCTCTGGAGACAGCAATCAACACCTTTAAGGAGAACGGAATTATCCCCATTGCCGTTTCCCTCAACAATGTTCCTCACTACTGGCTTGAATTCTTGATGCTGTACACCGCGGGAGAAGAGGTATACACCAGCGTTCCTAAGACAGCTCCGGCAGAGTGGGCAAAGGGCATTGAGCTGTTCAAGACGCTCCGGGACATGGGCGCATTCCCGGAGGATACCGATACCGTGGATGACGCTTACGCAGGACAGCTGTTCCGTGACAAAAAGGCTGCCATGCAGCTGGACGGCTCCTGGTATGCAGGACAGATTGAAGATTTGGAAGGAACCATAGTTGTTGCTTTCCCGGGCGTTCCGGACCAGAAGGCAGCTCCCGCCTCCATGATTGGCGGCGTTTCCTCAGGCTTCTACATCACAAAGAAGGCATGGGAGGATCCCGCTAAGAGAGATGCAGCCGTGAAATTTGTAATGGCTCATACCTCCCAGGCAGGCGTACAGAAATACTGGGAGTCCACCGGTGCCGTTGCTCAGGCAGCTACACAGGTAAATCCGGTGGAGGGCGCTACACCCTTTGCAGAATCCATCGCAGCCTACACCAGCTCTGCAAGCCTGATGGTAGCACCCACCGACGCAAGAATCGGTGACGCATACAAGACTCTGATTGCGCAGATTGTGAAGGTTTCCACCGGAGCAATGACAGCAGAGGACGCCATCAATATGGCCCTGGAAAAATACGCAGAGCAGTATAGCGAATAAGCTTATACGTGGAGTAGTAACTTTCAAGACAGAGGGGAGCAGCCACTCCCTTCTGTCTTTTCTGTTCTATCGGAAATCCGAAAGCCTTTCCGATAGAACAAAAAAGACCTCTGGGCATAATCGCACTGCGGTGGATAGGAACTTTACCGCATACGCGGTCCACCGCAGGCGGGGAATCCTGCGTTGCAGGATTCATTGCTCATCACATAAAACAAGAAAGGCGGAAGAAAGATGTTATATAAGAAGAAATGGCCGGTACTTCTGTTTATTGTGCCGGGGCTCCTGTTCATGGTGATCTTTCTGTACATTCCGTTTATGGAAAATATAAGAAACAGCCTTTATAACATGAAGGCGGCGGTGGAGCTTCCCGGTTCCCCCTGGAAATTTATCGGTCTTGCCAACTACAAAAGGCTCTTAACTGACCCGGATATACGAATTGCCATTGTAAATACCTTAAAGATGATGGCTTTGACCGTAATCTTTGAGGTGGGCTTTGCCTTTGTGCTGGCGGTGCTTGTGTCCAACGTAAAGCGGCTGCAGCAGGTGTTTCGGACGGTGTACTTTTTCCCGGTGGTGATTTCAGCCACGGCCATCGGCCTGATGTTCAAGCTGTTTTATAATTATAATGGCGGTATGCTCAATCAGCTATTGGAAGCTTGGGGGAAAGAGCCCGTGAACTGGCTGTCCCCTGGCCTGGCATTTCTGATGGTCTGCATTCCCACCCTATGGAGCTACATTGGATTTTACTTTGTCATCTTGCTGACGGGTCTAAGCGATATCTCGGATGATATCTACGAGGCCGCCTCCATTGACGGGTGCAGTCGGTTTAAGCAGGTATTTTACATAACCCTTCCCATGATGAAGCCGGTGTTTGCCACCTGTATCACCCTGGCCATTACCGGGGCCTTGAAGGTATTCGACCTGCCCTGGGTTATCGTGCCCAACGGGGCGCCTCAGGGGACCACACATTTTCTGGGAACCTACATGTATCAGCAGACCTTCGGCCTAAATGATTATGACTATGGCTCTACCCTGGCCTTGATTATTGTGATTATGGGTGTGCTGGTGTCCTGGGTGGTTGGATTTTTCACAAGAGAGCGGGAATAGAGGTGCGCAGGATGAAAGAAAGAAAAAAAATAAAAATCAGCAATATCATTATTTATATCGTATTGATTGCCTGGGCAATTACCACGGTGTTTCCCTTTGTCTGGGTACTGTTAAATTCCTTTAAGCCCTCCTCGGAGGTGTTAAATGCGTCCTTTGCTTTGCCAAAGGAGTTCATTTGGGATAACTATGTGACGGCATTTTCCAGAATGAATATCGGCAACGCTTACAAGAACAGTCTGATTATCTCTGGCAGCGTGACCATTGGAGTGATTGTGCTGTCAGCAATGATGGCCTTTGCCATGACCAGATATCGGTTTAAGGGAAGAAGGCTTGTGAACTCCCTTCTGGCAGCCAGCCTAATGTTCCCGGTTTTTTCCACCATTATTCCAGTGTATCGGATGATGATTCGGGCCAGCCTGTTAAGCACCAATCTGGCGGTGATTTTGCCCCACATTGCAGGAAATCTAAGCTTTGCCGCCATTGTGATGATTGGCTTTATGAAAACCATTCCCATTGACATGGAGGAGGCGGCCTACATGGAGGGGGCCAATGTATTTCAGGTGTTTATGCGGATTATTGTGCCCCTGTGCAAGGCGTCCTTGTCCACCGTGGCAATCTTCAGCTTCATGTGGTCCTACAATGACTTGTTTGTCCAGAAGATTATGATTAGTGACAATACCAAATACCCTATTTCTAACCTGCTGGAGACCATCAGCTCCCAGTACGGAACGGATTTCGGCTTGATGGCGGCTTCAGTGACGTTGATTGTGGTACCGGTACTTTTGGTGTACATGGTTTTACAGAAGAATATTATCAAAGGATTGACAGCGGGAGCTATCAAAGGATAAGATAAAATTACCAAGTAAGAGAGGGCTTCGGGAATTTCAGGAGCAAAGGGATGCAAGCCTATGTACCGTGTGATGATTGTAGATGATGAGCCCATCATTGTGGAAGGACTCTCTCGGAGTATTCCCTGGGAAAATTGGGACTGCCAGGTGGTAGCTACGGCCAATGACGGGCTGGAGGCCAAAAGGCTCATTGACGAATGTAAGCCCCATATGATTTTTCTGGATATCTGCATGCCAGAAATGGACGGTCTGACCCTGATTGCGGCCGTTAAGTCGGAGTATGAGGATATGGAAATCAGCATTCTCACCGGCTATCGGGATTTTGATTACGCCCAGCAGGCCATCCGCCTGGGGGTCAGCAGGTTTCTCTTAAAGCCCTCCAATATGGAGGAGCTTAAGGAGGCCATCGAAAAAATGTGTGGGAACCTGAAAAAGAAGCACATTACCGGGGAACCGGGGCCAGGGCGGAGCCATGAGAGCACGGCCAGCAGCTTTATTGTGAAAAATGCACTGGATTATATTAAAGGAAACTACACAAGGAAGCTGACCTTGAATGAGGTGGCAGAGAAGACGTATGTAAGCCAGTGGCATTTGAGTAAGCTTTTAAATCGCCACACGGGCCAGAGCTTTTCGGAGCTTTTAAACCATGTGCGCATGGAGCGGGCCAAAGAGCTTCTGAAAAATCCGGCCCTGCGGATTGGAGATATCGCCGAGGCGGTGGGGTTTTTAGACATGGCGCATTTTTCCAGGGTGTTTAAGAAGCAGGAAGGAATCTCCGCCAACGAGTACCGGAATAAGGTGCTGGGGAAGGAGTAGAGGAGTCATCGTTCCTGTGCTCCTCAGATACAAAATGCTGCATAAAGTGGCACAGTCTTTTTTCCACTCTCAAAACCAAAATTTTTCCCGGAGAGCTTGATGGCATAAGGGGGCTTAAAGGTCTCCATATAGACATTCAAGCTCTTGGCTCTGGTGTTGTCCGCAGATTTGACCTCAATGGGAATTAGCTGGCCGTTACGCTGAATTACAAAATCAATTTCAGCTCCCCGTTCCGACTCCCAGTAATAGGTTCTGTAGTCGTTGATGGTAAGCTGTGTATGGACGTAGTTTTCCGACATGCCGCCTTTGAAGTCATTGATTTCCTCCACCATATAGAGAACGTCATGGGCCGCCAGGTCCTTTTTTGCGCAGAGGAGGCCCAAATCGGAGACGTAAATTTTGAAAGCGTCGATATTACGGTAATTCTCCAGGGGCTTTTTAATCTGGGTTACCTTATAGACTTGAGATACAATTCCCGACAGTGTCAGCCACTCAATGGCATTTTCAAATTCTGAGGCTCGTCCGCCGCTTTTAATCAGCTTATACTGGAAACGGGTGTTTTTTTTCGAGAGCTGGACGGTGACGCTGTCATAGGTCAGTCTGGTTTTCTTAATCTCATTCAGGCTGTTATACTTGCTCATATCGTTTAAGTAGCTGGCAAGGATGGTATCCTGGGTATGGCGAATCAGAATGTAGTCCCCGGTCTGGACAAACTGCATGACGCACTCCGGCATACCGCCCACCGCAAGGTATTGCCGATATAGCCCCATGGCCTTATCGTGAAGCGCAGGGGGAAGGGGGAAGTCTTCCTGAAAGCAGGTCTTAATCTGCTTCACTAAGGCTTTCTCGTTGAGCGCCAACAGAAATTCCTCCATATCCATGGGATACAAGGTTTTCATATCCACCTTTCCCACAGGAAAAGAGAATCTGGCTCTGTTGACAGCCACCCCCAGCAAACTTCCGGCCACAATAATATGATACTGGGGTGCGTCTTCGCAAAAGTATTTCAAGGAGGTCAGCGCCCTTTCGCAAAGCTGTACCTCATCAAAGACAATCAACGTCTTTTCACTGACGATGGTCTGACCTGCAATATGGGATAAAATCGGGAGTAGATAGCTCGGAGTGATATTGTCCTCAAAGGTTTCGTTCAGTTTAGGATTCGTCTCAAAATTAAAGTAGGCCACATTTTCATAGTGGGTGCGCCCAAATTCCAATATGGAGTAAGTCTTGCCCACCTGCCTTGCACCCTGCAAAATCAAAGGCTTGCGGTGGCTGCTCTCTTTCCATCTTTCTAAAAATTCCATAATTTTCCGATACATAAAAGCCTCCCCATTTCTAAAGTCAACAATAGCATATCATAATTATATGTAAAAATCAACGATATATACATAGAAAATAGCATTAAAATACATGAATATTTTTGAGAAAAGGACAATATTTGACGTGAAAAGAAGAGCGGATAATTCGTGCACCGCCCGGCCCGGATATAGGGGAATTATCATTAAAAGGCGGTAGATAAATGGCTCATTGTATGGTACAATCAGAAACAACAAGGGATGAAGGAGGCATAAACTTATGGAATGGGAGCAGCTGCTTTGTGCAGACAGAATCAGACAGTATAAGAAGCCCGGAGGAAGTGGGGATATGCGTACCGAGTATGAGAAGGATTATCATCGGATTATCGGAAGCGCCTCCTTTCGGCGCCTGCAGGATAAGACCCAGGTATTTCCTCTGGACAACAGCGATTTTATCCGCACCAGACTCACCCATTCCCTGGAGGTGTCCTCCTTTTGCAAGTCCCTGGGACAGAATATCAGTCAGAAGATTCTAAACGAGAGGAAGGATGCTTCCTTCCGGCCGGAATACCAGGGGTATATCTGTGACATTCTCCAGTGTGCAGGTCTGCTTCACGATATCGGGAATCCGCCCTTTGGGCATTTCGGGGAGACGGCCATCCGGGACTGGTTCAAGGAGCATTTACCGGAGATTACTTTTTCAGGGAAACCTTTGAATCAGGTTCTGCCTCCCCAGATGCTTGCGGATTTTTACAACTTCGAGGGGAATACCCAGGCTTTGCGGCTGGTGACAAAGCTTCATTTTCTGGTGGACGTCAATGGGATGAACCTTACCAAGGCGCTTTTGGGAACCATTATCAAGTATCCCGGTTCCTCTCTGGAGATAGATAAGAAGGGCCATATCAAAAACCATAAAATGGGGTATTTTTACGGGGATAAGGAGACTTACGAGGAGGTTCAGGCAAGCCTTGGCACTCATGGGAACCGGCACCCTCTGGCTTTCGTGCTGGAGGCGGCGGATGATATCGCCTACAAGACGGCGGACATCGAGGACGCGGTGAAGAAAAACTGTATCTCCTATCACCTGCTTCTTGAGGAATTAAAAGCCTATGGGAAGGGCATTCCGAATGCAGAGCAGCAGGAGGATTACGGAAAATATATCCGGTCCCTGGAACAGAAATACCAGCGCGCCCAGAAGCGGGAATTGCAGCAGGCGGAGATGAATGCAGTGCAGAACTGGTGCGTTTCCGTTCAGGGGTGGATGATTAACGACGCCTCCCAGTGCTTTGTGGATAACTATGAGAGAATTCTGGAGGGAAGCTATGGAAGTGGCGGGGAGGATTTGTTCCATGGAACCACCGGAGCATATCTGATGGAGGCCCTGGGGGATATCGCCTTTCGGTACGCCTTCCAGTCCAAAGCGATTTTGAAGCTGGAGATTGCGGCCCAGTCCATTTTTGATTTCCTTCTGGAAAAATTCGTGGATGCGGCGGTATCCTATGACACGGACAGAAAGCTGACGGCGGTGCAGGAAAAGATGATGGCACTGGTGTCGGACAACTATAAGGCGGTGTACAAGCATTTTGCGAAAGGAAAAAGTCCGACGGAAAAGTTGTATCTGCGGCTTTTGCTGGTGACGGACACGGTCTGCGGTATGACGGACGGGTATGCCAAGCGGCTGTATCAGGAACTTAAGGGGATAGATTAAATGAATTTACTGACAATAGAGAGCTTCACCAAAGCTTACACAGACCGCGTGCTGTTTGAGGAGGCATCCTTCCATATACAGGAGGGCGAGAAAATCGGCGTCATCGGCGCCAACGGAATGGGAAAAAGCACCCTGCTGAAGGTGATTGCCGGAATCGAGGAAACCGACTCCGGTGAAGTGATTATGGGAAATTATATCAAGATTGGATATCTGTCCCAGACTCCGGAATTTGCAGCGGGAAGCACGGTGCTGTCGGCGGCGTTAACTGGGATTGCCGGGGCTGG
>CAPNGW010000004.1 GCA_948665105.1 uncultured Lachnospiraceae bacterium | reverse complement strand
CCCATGGGATGCGCCGTCCTCTGCTGTAAGAACCATACTCCCCTGCTCTGGCCCCATAGAGTGACCGTCCAAGCCCTCACCATCGGCTTTCGCTCCTCTGCCGGAGCGGGCTATGATATTGTGTATCTCATTGGCCATGGCCAGCTCGCTGTTCTTCTTGTACTTGCTCTCGGTCCGCTCCTGGTACTCCACTTCCACCGTCATGTCAAGGCCGCAGCGCTCACAAACCACCTTTTCTAAGAATTCCACCAGCTCGTCGGACCTTTGGCCGGCAATGACGGTGTCCTCAAGAATCAGCCTTAAGATGTGGTCCTGGGGAAATTCCATCTTGGCGCAGCGCAGCATATTGTAGTCCAAAAAGCTGATGGCCTTTATCTCCTCCAGCAGGCTGTCCTTGTACACATCCATCAGCTTCCTGGGGTTGTACTGGCCAGAAAGATTGTATTTCTCAATGATTTTAACCGTCAGCCTGCTGGCCGGAAAAAGCTGCTCCTTGATGGCTTTCTCCAACTGAAAAATACCGGTTTTGTGAATCAACCTGGTACTGAGAAGATAAATCCGAAGCCGGTCCCTGGCGGCATTGGTAGCCGCTTTTGTCACCAACACCTCACTTAAGAGGCTTTTTAATTCAGGATTCACTTCAAGGGTGGAAAAGACTTCAAAAAACAGCTTTTGCATGGCTATTCACTCCAATGTAACAATTCATATCTGAGGGCGGAAAGTAACTCATCTTCTTTCACTTTTTTATAAATTTCACCGCGTTTGATAATAAGGCCTTCGCCCTTGCCTCCTGCTATGCCGATATCGGCCTCCCGGGCCTCCCCTGGTCCGTTAACCACACAGCCCATAACGGCCACCTTAATATCAAGGGGAATATCTGCCACCATGGTCTCCACCTGGTTTGCCAGGCCGATTAAGTCAATACATGTTCTGCCGCAGGTGGGGCAGGACACCACTTCAATGCCTCCGGTGCGAAGTCCCAGAGTTTTTAAAATAAGTCTGGCGGATTTGATTTCTTCCAGAGGGTCCCCTGTTAAGGATACCCGGATGGTATCTCCAATCCCCTGATACAGAATCAGTCCCAGCCCCACCGCAGACTTGATATTGCCACTGGTGACGGTACCAGATTCCGTAATACCCACGTGAAGGGGATAGCCCGTCTTATCTGCAATCAGCTCATGGGCCCGGACGCACATCATCACGTCCGAGGATTTGATGCTGATTACCAGATTATCATACCCCATGCTCTCAATGAGCTTCACCTTGTCAAGGGCGCTCTCCACAATGCCCTCTGCGGTAACTCCATGATATTTGTCCAGCAGCTCCTTTTCCAGAGAGCCACTGTTGACACCCACACGGATGGGGATGTTCCGCTCCTTCGCCACGTCCACCACAGCCTGCACCCGCTCTCTGGCCCCAATGTTACCAGGGTTGATGCGTATTTTGTCTGCGCCGTTCTCCATGGCCGCGATGGCCAGACGGTAGTCAAAATGAATGTCGGCCACCAGTGGGATGGAAATTTGCTTTTTGATTTCCGCTAAAGCCCTGGCGGCCTCCATATCCGGGACCGCACAGCGGATGATGTCACATCCGGCCTTGGTGAGGCTTTGAATCTGGGCCACTGTGGCCTTTACATCCTGGGTTTTGGTATTGGTCATGGACTGGATGAGAATGGGGTTGCCGCTGCCGATGACTTTATTGCCGATTTTTATTTCTTTGGTTGGATTTCGATGCATAGTATCTCCTTTTCCAATGCCCCGCCATGAAATTTTTACCTCACTGCTCAGAACAATTGCCGTACATCATTAAACATCACCACTACCATCAGAACCAGGAGAAGCATAAGCCCCACAAAGTGTACCATGCCCTCCTTCTCCGGATTAATGCGCTTGCGCCTTATGGCCTCAATCACCAGAAATACCAGCCTTCCTCCGTCCAGCGCCGGAATGGGCAGAAGGTTCATGACCCCTAAGTTGGCCGACAGCAGAATGGCAATATTTAACATATTCACAAACACCCAGAAGCCGCCATCCGACTTGCTCTCGTCGTAGGTGTCCCCGATGGTTCTGACAATTCCCACTGGTCCCTGCATGTCGTTGAAGCTCACCCTGCCGGTCACCAGCATCTTCAGGCTGTCAAAGGTGGTATTTATCCAGTATTTCAACTCGAAAGCACTGTACTTCAGGCTTTCTAACACATTGCCCTTCTCCCTGACCCCGGTTCCGTAAAAGCCAATGAGATATTTCCCCTGTTCCTCATCGAACACCGGGTTCACTGTGGCCTCCATCCGCTCTCCGTCCCGCTGATAGACGATATCGATGGGCTCCCCCGGATGGAAAAAGGTATACAGGCTCACTTCTCTGTAGAAATGAATCCTTTTGCCATTCATGGACACAATGGTATCCCCGGCCTCAATGCCCGCTTCCTGCGCCGGATGGCCTTCTATCACGTCATTGATTACCGGCTTGTCAAAGCCCACACAGAGAATAAGAATAAAGGCAAACACAAAGGCCATGATAAAGTTAAACACCGGCCCCGCTGCCACCACGCTGATGCGGGCCCACACGGATTTCTTCTGGAAGGATGCCTCATCGCTGCTCTCCTCATCCTCCCCCTCCATCATACAGGCTCCGCCGAAGGGCAGAAGCTTGATGGAATACTTGGTCTCACCTCTGGTGAAGCCCACAAGAGTGGGCCCCAGTCCCAGGCTGAATTCATTGACCCGAATTCCGTTCTTTTTGGCCAGCAGAAAATGTCCCAGCTCGTGGAACAAAATAATAAGACTGAAAATCAGAATTGCTATAATATACTTCAAATTACCACCTGCTCTCTATCCACTGATATACTTCCTGCTCCGTCTCCAAAATCTCATCAAGGGCGGGAGTCTTTCTATATGTCACCTGCTCCATGCTTCCCTGTATTATCTCAGGAATTTCAAGGAACGCTATCTTTCTCTGTAAAAACAGTGAAACCGCCTTCTCATTGGCCGCATTGTAAGCGGTGGGTATATTTCCCCCCTCCTTAAGGGCCCGGTAGGCCAACGAAAGCCCCGAAAACGTCTCCATATCCGGCTTCTCGAAGGTCATGGCACCCAGCTCAAAGAAATCTATCCGCTTCCCGGACAGTGGCCTGCGATTGGGATAATACAGGGCATACTGTATGGGCAGACGCATATCCGGTGTGCCAAGCTGAGCCATAATGCCGCCATCCTCATACTCCACCATGGAATGAATCACGCTCTGGGGATGCACCACCACCTGAACCTGCTCTGGCCTTACGTCAAAAAGCCAGGTGGCCTCCATCACCTCAAGCCCTTTGTTCACCAGCGTGGCCGAGTCAATGGTTATCTTTCGCCCCATGGACCAGTTGGGATGCTTAAGGGCATCCTCCAGCTGAACATTTTTAAGCTCCTCCCTCTTTCTTCCCCGGAATGGCCCGCCGGAGGCCGTTAGCAAAATCCTTTGAATCCGGTTGCTCCCCTCTCCGTTCAAAGACTGAAATATGGCGCTGTGTTCACTGTCCACCGGCAGAATGGGAACCCCCTTCTCAGCCGCCATGGGCATAATCAGATGCCCCGCCGTCACCAAGGTCTCCTTGTTAGCCAGGGCAATAGTTTTCCCGGCCTCAACCGCCGCCATGGTAGGCCGGATGCCCAGCATCCCCACAACAGCAGTCACCAGAATCTCATACCCTTCCATCCGGGCAATGGTAAGAAGGCCCTCCATGCCACTTAGAATCTTCACATCCGTATCCAGGAGGCGGCTTTCTAATTCCTTTGCAGCTTCTTCGCTCCAAAGGGCTGCCGTTTTTGGCTTAAACTCCCGAATCTGCTGCTCCAAAAGAGGAACATTTTGTCCGGCAGCAAGAGCCACAACCTCAATGTCTCCCTGCTCTCTCACAATCTGAAGCGTCTGGCTTCCAATGGAGCCGGTAGACCCCAATATTGCAATCCTTTTCATCATCAATCTCCGTTAAATCAAATACAACGCCAGCAAATATATCACTGGCCCGGTAAAAATCACACTGTCAAAACGGTCCAGAATCCCACCGTGGCCGGGAATCAGCCGCCCGTAATCCTTAATTTCATAATTCCGTTTGATGGCGGAGGCCGCCAAATCTCCCACCATGGAAATCAGAGCGCCCACAGCGCTGATTCCCGCCATCATCATGATATAAGGAGTGGTGCTTCCCATAGCTCCACGGAACACAAAGCCGTACAGCATCGTAAGTAAAAATGCGCCAGCCACACCGCCAACCGCTCCTTCCACCGACTTTTTGGGGCTCAGCACCGGAGCCATCTTATGTTTGCCAAACAGCACACCCACACAGTACGCGCAGGTATCACATCCCCAGGAGCAGAGGAAGGTCAGCCAGACCAGATATGCCCCGTTGGGCAGCTCCCTGGTGAGATACACACAGGACAACATCACCGGCACATAAAAGAAGCCAAAAAAGGCCGCCATCACCTGTTCTGCCCGAAATTTGGGAAAGGTAAACACATAGACTGCCATCACAGCAACCAGCAGCACCATAGCCAGGGCAAAAAGAATCTCCGAAACGTCAATGGACATGGAAATCCACTTAAGGGGCAGAATCCCGGCAAGCTTCACTCCCAGGTAATAAAGAACTGTCAGCGTGTATCCGGCACAGGCCAGGCCACTTTTTTGTATACCGCACACTCGGTATAGCTCATAAAGCCCCACCAGAGAAATAGCGCCCAACCCTGCAAGCAGCAAATCGCCGCCTAAAATACCAAAGGTTAAAAGCAACGCCAGCAGAACGATTCCGCTCAACAAACGCGTCTTGAACACCTCTATTCCCCCTTCACACCACCGAATCGGCGGTCTCTATTATTATAGTCCCAAACAGCTTTTTCTAATTCCTCTTTTGAAAAATCCGGCCAGGGAACGTCGCAGAAATACAGCTCGCTGTAAGCAATCTGCCACAGCAGATAATTGGAGATGCGTTTTTCCCCGCTGGTGCGGATGAGTAAATCCGGGTCCGGAATATCCCCTGTATCCAAATATGAGGAAAACAGCTCCTCCGTCACCTGATTCTCCAAAAGCCCCCCTTCCCCGGCATCTCGCACCATCCGCCTCATGGCCCGAAGCATTTCGTCCCGGCTTCCGTAATTTATGGCAATCTGGAAATTCAGCCCGTCGTTGTCCTTAGTCTCCCTCTCCAGCTCCTCAATTCTTCTTTGAATATCTTCCTCCAGACGAGATTTATCGCCGATGACACGTACCCTCATGTGATTCTTGTGGGCCGTCTTCACACAGTTTTTCATATAATTCCTTAAAAGCTTCATCAAAGCCGTCACTTCTTTTTCCGGACGACTCCAATTCTCCGTGGAAAATGCGTACACCGTCAGATATTTGATTCCCATATTCCAGGCTTCCTCGCAGATAACCTCCACGTTCTTCGCCCCCTGGGTATGGCCGTAATTTCTGGGCATCCCCTTGGCTTTGGCCCACCTGCCGTTGCCATCCAGTATAATCGCCACATGTGTGGGAACTCTCATGGCTCCACCTCCGTACTTTCTTCCGTTATGAATGGAAATGGGACACGGCGAATACGCTATGTCCCCTTGCTTTCCTTCTATACCGTAAGAATCTCCTTGCTCTTTTCCTCCACGGACTTGTCAATCTCTGCAATGAATTTGTCCGTTATTTTCTGAACATCCTCCTCCAGCTGCTTCATCTCATCCTCAGAAATGTCAGAACTCTTACCCATCTTCTTAAAGGCATCGTTGGCGTCCCGACGAATGTTCCGCACGGCAACCTTGGCATTCTCGCCCTTCTTCTTCACATCCTTGGTCAGCTCTTTTCTGCGCTCTTCCGTCAGCTCCGGAAATACAAGGCGAATGGTTTTACCGTCATTGGTGGGATTGATACCCAAATCAGAAACCTGAATTGCCTTTTCAATCTCCTTTAGCATTTTGCCTTCCCAGGGCTGAATCTGAATCAGCCGGGCTTCGGGAATAGATACGTTGGCCACCTGCTGAATGGGAGTGGGCGTTCCGTAATAATCTACCCGCAGCTTATCCAGCACATGAGGATTGGCACGTCCTGCACGAATGGAGCCGAATTCCTCCATCAGATTGTTGAATGATTTCTGCATCTTATCGTTATAAACCTGTAATCTCTCATCCATTCTATCATCCTCCATAACAAATTGGTGCTCACACTGTGATTCTGGTTCCGGTAAAGGGGCCGGAAACCGCCCTGACAATACTGTCCTTTTCATTCAGGCCAAACACATACATGGGCATCTTCTGCTCCATGCACATGATGGAGGCGGTCAAATCCACCACTGCCAGTTTCCTGTCGATGACCTCCTGTATGGAAATTTCATCGTACTTCCTTGCATCAGGATTGGTTTTGGGGTCGCTGTCATAGACACCATCCACCGCCTTGGCCAGTAAAATCCCTTCGGCTTCTATCTCCACGGCTCGAAGCACAGTACCCGTATCCGTAGAGAAATAGGGATGTCCCGTTCCTCCGGCAAAAAATACCACCATCCCCTCCTCAAAGCACCGGTTGGCCCGGTCCTTGGAAAAGAGTTCCGTGAAGGCACCACAGACAAAAGGCGTCATCACCTGA
Source organism: uncultured Lachnospiraceae bacterium (assembly GCA_948665105.1). Lineage (GTDB taxonomy): Bacteria > Bacillota > Clostridia > Lachnospirales > Lachnospiraceae > 14-2. The sequence continues at coordinate 20,103 of CAPNGW010000004.1, read as the reverse complement.
GTCTTCATGCCCACGGAGCGGAAAATCTCCGATACATAGATGCAATTCATCACCGTAGCCAGCATTCCAATCTGATCCGCCTTGGTACGGTCAATACTATCACTGTCCCGTCCCCGCCAGAAATTACCACCGCCTACAACAATGCCCACCTGAATCCCTGTATCTGTCATCTGCTTCACCTGTTCTGCAACTTCCGTCACCGTAGGTTCGTCATATCCGGTCTTCTTTTCTCCGGCAAGAGCCTCTCCACTTAGCTTTAATAATACCCTTTTCATCATTGGCACCCAATTAGTCAAACAGCTTGGTTACATCCACTTCTGCATAGCACTGAGAGCAGAAACCTTCAATGACAGCGCCATTGTTAATCTGTACAGAGCGAGACTTAATATTACCCATAACCACAGCGGAGGTGTCCACCACTACTGGTCCCTGCACATCGATGTCTCCCTTGATGGCCCCTGCAATCACTGCGGATGTCGCAGAAATATTTCCAATCACTACGGAACCCAAGCCAATCTTTGCAGTCCCCTCTGTAGAGATTTCTCCTTCTATCTTAGCGGAATCCGCAAAGAACTCAGAAGATATGGTATTGCCTTTCACGGTGCCGGTTACGGTCAGCTTGCCGTTACACTCCACGTTACCGTTAACCTGCCCTCTGATTTCGATGGATCCCATGGAGTTAATATTACCGGTAAGAGAAGAGCCCTCGGTAATCACGGTAATTTCGTCAGAAACTTCCTTGGGCATCTTAGGTTGTACCTCTACAGTCTCTTCCACGGTTTCATTTACTGCCTCTGTATTCATAAATAAGTCCTCCTTGGTTTCGTTGATTTCTACGTTGATTTCTTCCTTCACCTCTTCTTTGACTGGCTCTGGAGCAGCCAGCTCTTCCTCCGGCCCTTCTTCATGTGTGTCTTTTGGTTCTTCTGTCACAGGTTCCTCTATGGCAGCCGACTTTGCCTTATCGGTCCCAGGAGCTTTCGCTGCAGCCGCCGACTCTTTCTTTGGTGCAGGCTGCTCCATTACCGAAGAAGCTTCTTCGGTTACAGATTGTTTCTTCTCTATCGAAGGCTCAGACGGAGTCTCAACCTTCTCAAACAGTCCCTCCAGCTTATTCAGCTCAGCCCTGGCATCCACTTCCTCCTCCAGGGTATTGACCACCAACTCCTCTTCTTTGCCTTGGGTGTCACCCCCCGGCATCATTTCATTCATGGCCTGGGAAAAATCTTCTTTGAATTCTTTAAAAAAGCTCATTTATGTACCTCCATACATCTTATTCACTTACATTATCTACACTGTCAGCGGAAATATGCTGTATCAGCTTCGTATTTTCGTCAATGGGCAACAATTCCATATCCATCGCCAAAAGCTGGTCTATCATGGGACCCAACGCTTCCACCGTGGTACCCTTTGTGGCTGAATCGTGCATCAGCACAATGGAAGTGTCATACTTCTTCACATCCCGGATTACATTCTCCACAAGCTCATCCGGGGTATATGCCTGGCTGGTAGCATCTCCGCTGGCCACATTCCAGTCATAATAATTCACGCCCTCCTGATTGAGGAACCGGATAAATTCCCGCATGTCCAGATTGCTCACCTGGTTGCTGCTGCCACCCGGGAACCGGGCAATGGAAGGTTCCACTCCCGTCACTTCCGTGAGATATGTACGGAGTTGGTTAAAATCGTCAGCGTAAGCTTCCAGAGAATCATAAATCACACTGTACTGATGCGTGTAGGAATGTATACCCATGGTATGACCCTCCTCCACAATCTGCTGATACATCTCCCTGGCAAGCTCATCCTCTCTTCCGGTTACAAAGAAGGTGGCTTTCACACCCTTTTCCTCCAGAATATCCAGAATCCTGGCCGTATTCTCACTGGGTCCGTCATCAAATGTCAGATACACCTTCTGCCGGACGCCCTCCTTTGGCAGGTTTTCCTCAAGCTCCCCGGCTGATTCTGTCTCATCCGCTCCTGCGGTATCAGTCTCTGGCAAAATGCCATTAACCTGTGACTCTTCCTTATTGCTGCTTCCATCCATACTCTGGGGCCGTCTGCCGCTGTCTCCGGCTGCACCCTGATAGCTCTGGGTTCCGCCAGAAAGCTGCTGGGCGGAAATAATGTTTGCTTCCAGTTCATCTATTCTGTTGCTCAGATGAAAAAGCTGTACAACCAGCGCCACACAGACAACCATAGACACCATCATCCATGTGCCTATGCCAGCCAGGACGGTGGTCTTAATGCGTTTAATCCGCTTCTGCCGCAAGCGCTGTTGTTTCATACTGGCAGAACTTTTCTCTTTCATGTAAGGATCCTCTCCAGACTGTAAAAATTTAATGCTATCCTTATTGTAACACATTTTAGAAAAATGACATTAAAAAAATTGAAAATGCATGTACTATTTTTTCAAAATTTTTAATTTATTTTCTGTATATTTTCTATATAGATTTATAAAATTCTGCCTTTTCAGTAATTTCCACCCATGTTTTACTGCCCACTCAGTTCTTCAAAGGCCTTTCGTACCTTTCGGAAGCACTCCAGCAGCTTCGGTGAAAACACACCACATTCCCCGGTGACAATCATATGGAATGCCTCATCCTTGGTGAAAGCGCTCTTGTACACCCGCTCATTGACCAACGCATCGTATACATCCGCAATGGACACCAGCTGGGCGGAAATGGGAATCTCCTCTCCCTTAAGTCCATCGGGATAGCCCCTGCCATCGTAACGCTCATGGTGGTGTCTGCAAATCTCATAGCTGATTCTGCTGTACTCCTCACTCCAGACGCCCTTGATATTGTAAAGCAGCTCACAGCCTCTGGTAGTGTGGGATTTCATATACTCAAATTCTTCGTCCGTAAGCTTCGCGGGCTTCAGCAAAATATGGTCGGGAATAGCAATCTTCCCCACATCGTGAAGGGCACTGGCAGATGTGATAAGCTCCACCTGATCGTTGGTGAGGGTATATTCGGGGTAATCCTTCTGCATCTGCTGAGCCAGAAGTCCCGTGTAAAGCTTCACACGGTTGATGTGCTCTCCGCTCTCTAAGTTTCTGCTCTCCACCACGGTGCCCAGGATATCAATAATGTTGGCATTGCTCTTCTTCAGCTGCTCCGCCTGATGCTGCAACAGCTGATACTGTTTCTTAACGATGCCCGTCTGCTTCTCCACCTTTTCTTCCAGCTGGTTCTGATACTGGAACAGATTCGCAATATTCTGCACCCGGCGTTTTACCAGCACATCGTCAAAGGGCTTACGCACAAAATCCGAAACGCCGTACTCAAAGCACCTGCGTTCCGCATCCAGGGAGCCCTCTCCGCTTATAACCAAAACCGGAATCTTTTCTATCCAGCCCTGGCTTTTCATAACCTCCAGCACTGCGAAGCCGTTTACCTCCGGCATAATCAGGTCCAAAAGCACTACAGCCAGCTCATTGTGATGATCCTTGATAAGCTCCAGTGCGCGCCTGCCATTCTCCGCTTCCTCCACCTCATAGCTGTCCTCCAGGATTTCCCGAAGCATCTCGCGGTTAATTTCCATATCGTCTACTACCAGTATCTTATTGCCCATGATCTTTCCTTTCCAAAGCCATCGCTTTCTCTTATTGTTTTTAATTTGAAAATACGGATACTTTATTCCCGGAGCGTTTCAGTGTCACATTCATCACGTCTCGTGCTTTCCATCTTACACCGTTAATCTCCACCATTACTCCCTCGAACAAGGTTCCCCGGACATATGCCATCACATCCGCAGTGTCCTGTATCATTCCATCCAGCTGCAGCTTCTGAAGATATGCCTTCTCCAGCTGTTTTTCCTTGGTGTAAATGGCCTGCTCAATCTTCAGATACATCTCCATGGAGTTTCGGATTTCCGGCGGATATTTCCTCTGAAACTCCATGTAGCCGTTGCCCAGAATATTCTTTTGTTCGTTGATTTCCTTAATCTCCTCTTCAATGTGCTCCTTCTGCTGCCGAATGGAGTCGTTGATTCCCAGCTTCACCAGGGTCTTAAGACCCACCCGGTTTCCCATGTTGTAGGCTCTGATTCCTCTGACGGAGTGAACCAGCCCTCCCGCCAAAGTACCATTGCTGCCTGAGACAGTGACATTTCCCTCCACATACAAATCGCAATTAAGGCAGTAGTTCACCTGTACATCCTCTTTGATTCTGGCCTTGACAGATTCCAGGAAATTGCCTGTGAGAGATTTGCCCACATGAAGATATCCACCGCCGGAACAGTTGGCTCCTTTGCGAATAATCAAATTCCCGCCGCATTGAATGACTGCCGATTCCACAAATCCGTCCACCAGAATATCACGGGTTGCCTTGATGGCCGCGCCACGACTGACATTGCCTTTCACATATACCCCGCCGTCAAAGTCCACATTGCCAGTGTTGGGAGTCACCTCATCAAGAATCAGCATGCTGGTAATCTCCAAACCGTCTTTGGTCTGTTCAATTCTTCCATCCATCAAAGACAGGTAGGTCTTCTGGTCCGGAAGCAGATAAAAGCCTCTTCCCACCAGCATATTCTTCTCCCTGCCCTTCTGGGCATGCAGCGTTCTTCCTGTTACCGTATAACCGTCTATGCCGTTCTCCGCCTCATGGTAAACTGCAACGGTCTGGTCCTTTCGAACCATCTCAAACCATTCTGTATTTTTATAATCCACGGAGCCGTCTTCCAGTATCTTCGGAACCCTATCCGGCAGCCGCCGGAAAAAGTATTCGTACCAGCCGTCCTTTCCCGACTCCGGTTTCTGCCCCCGGGCAATGAGCACCCGCCTTTGAGCTTTGCCTGAAAGAAGCAGAGGGATTGACTCCTCCAGGATACCGTGGCTTACGCCGCACCTTTTCAGTACCGCCATCACATCTTCACGGCGAAGGTTCTTATCCTCCCTGGCAAGCTCCGCATAAGCTTCCATCTCATCCGGGCTGATAGTGATGACTGGATGGTCAACGTAAGCTGTCTCCTCCAATTCCTTCATCACATCTTCGATACCAAGCTTCTTCACCTGCTTTTGCATTTCCAGCCGTATTTGCTGCATTTCCCCGGCTGTGCGCATGAAGCTTGCGTAGCTGTCCACGTGCAGCCCATTCTTAAGGCCCAGACGAATTTCATGCATCTGCTCCCAGGAGTAGAATGGATGATTATATTTTGTTACATCAAGCCGGCCTTCCAGCCCCAGACGGATTTCCCGCATCTGCTGCCAGCTGTAATCTGGTTTTGCATAAATTCCTGTATCCAGGCCCTTTTCCAGGCCCAGACGGATTTCCCTAATGGATACGCCGAGAAGCTGCGGCACAAGATAGGGCCGTATCTTCACGCCATTTTCCAGCGCCAGGCGAATCTGTTCCAGCTGTTCCGTGCCATACCCCTCCTGGATATAGGGCACCAGATTGACTTTGGAGCCAATGGCCTTGCGCAACTCTCTGAGAATGCCATGGCTCAGGTGGAGGTGTGAGGTCAAATCAATACCGTCCTTAAGACCCCGACGAATCTGGCGCATTTTCTCAAAGGATATGGACGGATTAGCGTAAAGGGAAACCTTTAAGCCGTCCTTAAGGCCCAGACGAATTTCCTCCATCTGAAACCAGTCAAATTCCCGTTTGGCATAGAGGCTCACATTCAAGCCTTCCCGGAGTCCAAAACGAATCTGACGCATCTGGGTTGCGAACAACTCCTTGTCTGCATACCGAGACACGTCAAGTCCAGCCTTTAAGCCCTCCTCTATCTCATAAATCTGGTCCTTGCTGTATCCTTCGGATTTCAGCTTATCCAATAACAAGTCTTCTGTCATTGTGCCACACTTTCTTCCTGATACTTAATAATAGCGTTAACAGTTCTCTTGTAATCTTCTGTCACCTGAGAAAGAAGTGACGGAATCCGTGGTCCGGACAGTTCACCCTGCCCCGGACGAATGGCCTCTGTCAACTCCTGGCTGGATTCATACAGCTTTAATAATCCCAGGTTCTGGCTGACTCCTTTAATACTGTGGGCTGCCCGGAATGCCTCCTCCTGATCGCCTGCTTCCATGGCATTCATGAGATTCTCATAGCTTTTGTCCCCCGGAAACTTTAACATGAATTTCTCCACGCGCTCTTCCTTCCGAAGGCGTGACATCACTTCATCATAGTTTCCTCCCATTGCATCATAGCACTCACTTAATGTCATTCCTCTTTCCTCCTGTTTTGTTCTCAAGCCACTTGCTTTTTGAGCGCCACATTTTGTGGTAACCTTTAATTTTTTCTCTTTTTTTTCATGTATTTTCTTAGAATTATAACAAATTTTTTTATTTTATACAATGACCTGTTGAAGAAAAATATTCAGAAAAGACAAGGTCAGAAAATAACCTTTATCCTCTGTGCCTTGTCTCTTTGCAATAACTGTACCGTTTTTATAAAATCACCAGCTTGACATTGTCTCCATATCTTAGCTAAATCTGTTTTTCTTGTTGCTTCTTCTCTCTGTTCTTTCTCCGAAGGGCAACCAAATTATTAAAAACAGTACAACAATAAATGCCAGCCACACAAAATAGCAAATTCCTAAAAATGTCGAACAAGTATGACAGAGGCTGCATTTATGTCCGGCTTCTTCTGTCTGAAATTCCTCGATGCCGTTTTCTATCACCTCTTTATCCTGCTTTGGCACCTTATCGGAAATATCTTTTTCGTCAATTTTGTTTTCTATGGTTTCGCCATTATCTGCAAATTCCAACTGCTCCGGTGTCAAAACTGCATTGGCTAATGTAGTGGTATCTGCCACGCCTTCCGTATATCCCTGCTCTGCACAGCTTTCTTGCCCTGCTGCTTCAACTACCAGGATTATATCAGATATTCCCAGCAACGTAAACAGTATGCAGAGACAGAGAAACGCTGCAAAAAAGCCATGCCTCTTTTTCTTTCTCTGTTTCATAAATTCATCACCTCGTCACAAAACCATCCGCTCTATTGACACATAAACAGTTTTTTGTTAAACTAGCTTTCAACATTCTAACACAAAATTTTCCCTTTAAGAGTGGAATTGTAAATATGGTATCATATTTTGTAAAATTGGTAAGAGGAGGTATTGTAAATTGCAGATTCATGTTGCTCTGTGTGACGATGAAACGGCATGTCACGATACAACCAAAAAACTTTTGGCAGATTACAATCGAAAATCTTCTCCGGTTTCTTTTACGCTTTCCTGCTTTTCTTCCGGGAAGGACCTGTTGAGTTACATTGACGAAAATGAAGCCTTTGACATCTATGTACTGGATATTATTATGCCTGATATAAACGGCATCCAGTTAGGCACTGCCTTACGGGAGCGTAATGACAGCGGTTTGATTATCTATTTGACTTCCTCCCCTGATTTTGCTGTGGAATCCTACAACACGGATGCCTTGCACTATCTTTTAAAGCCAATAAACAGCAGTCAGTTCTTCCAGTGTATTGATAAGGCGGTAAGCCGCCTGAACCATCGTTCCCTGGCAGAAACCATCTCCATAAAAACTCCCGGCTCCACCCACATAGTTGCAATCCGTAATATCCTCTATGCGGAGCGAGTGAACCGTCATATTCGATATTACCTAAACGACAGTACCGTAATAGACAGTGTAACTTTTAACGATACATTCCAAAATGCCGTCTCCCGGCTGGCTGCCTGCCCCAGCTTTCTTATCGTTGGTTCTTCCTTTGTGGTAAACCTTCACTATGTAACGGAGGTTACAAGATCGGACATGCTGCTGACCGGAAATTACCTTGTCCATATCCCACGGCGTTCTTATGATACGGTCAAAGCAACGTGGGCTGACTACTGGCTTAGCAAAGGAGATACTCATGCTATTTGAAAATAATATTCCGTATATCATAATAAAAATATTGTTGATTGTTGTTGGAACACTTGGCATGATGTGTTCAACCACTGTATTCAAACGAAACTTAAAGCAGCTTGTGCCGCTTATTTTTCTATATCTGTTCTATGTGGCCGGTTCCAGTGCTGCCATCATTGTTTTATTTGGTTACGCATTCTTTTTGCGGGTTTTTCTGTTTACCATTTCTACCCCTGCCATTTATTTCTCCTTCCGGCTTGCAGGGACACAACCTTCCAAAACTATATTTAACTATGCGACGCAGGTTCTCCTTTCCCTGTATATATCTGCAAGCATTACCCTGTTTATGTCAAAAATACAGGGCTCAGAATTAACTGATTTTATGATGCGTTTTGCTGCCTACTGTATCATCATTTTACTGGAATATCAATTCCTGCGCCATCCATTCCTGCGTATCTATGCCATTATAAAAACCGGCTGGCTGGTACTGGCGTTAATTCCCTGCTCCTTAATAATTCTCTCTGTCACGCTGGCTACTTATCCGATTCCTTATGTTGAAAACCCCACAGGAGTTATCTTTATTTATCTGCTGGGAGCCGTTATCGTAATCATCTACTTTTCTATCTTTCAATATCTGTTCATACAATATCATTTTCAAGCGACAAGGCAGAACATGGAGCTCTTGGAATTTCAGGTAGAAAATTTGAAAGAAAAAATGGCACAGGACGCGGCGATTGCAGAACAATCCCGTATTGACAAACACGATACCCGCCATAGATTCCAAACGGTCGCTTATCTTTTGGAAAATGAAAAAACTTCGGAGGCTCTTGACTATATCGCCCAGTATGTCAGTCAATTTCAGTTGGAAACCACTGTATCATACTGTAAAGATATTCTCTTAAATGCCACACTGTCCTCTTACTTCGGACGGGCAAAAAAAGCCGGAATCACACTGGAGACATATCTTTCCTTCCCTGATACGCTCCCTATTGATTCCGGTGAGTTTTCCATTGTCATTGCAAATGCGCTGGAAAATGCCATAAAAGCCTGCTGTTCATTTCCAGAGGAGCAAAGAACTATTGTTTTCAAATGTATTTACAAACCAAAACTAATGCTGGAGATTTCCAATCCCTGTGACAAGGATATTGTTTTCTCAAAGGACGGCATCCCGCTGTCAAAAGAAAAAGAACATGGGATTGGCACCCGGTCCATTCTTGCTTTCTGTAAAAAATATGACGCATTTTGCTCCTTTTCCGCAGAAAACAGTCGATTTACCTTAAAAGTGGTGTTATAACAAAAAAGGTATATGCCGGCTCGTCACGCCGGCAATGCTTTACCTCTGTGGCAAGAGGAGTCTGTCTTCTCCCTCACAACAATATTGTTTTCAATCGTTTTTTGATCTATCTCGCATCCCTTCCATCCTTTTCCTTAAAGCTTTTTGGATAATCGCATCCAAATTGCTTTCGTTCACTTTTTGCGCAATCAATCTGCTGGTAACTTAAAGGCTCTCCCATTCTTTCTTGTTCGCTTAAGATACCAATAATATCAGTCAAATCTTTCTTGTAACGTCTTCCTGACATATATAATATTAAAAAACCCCTGTAAATGGCATTCTCACACCACTTACAAGGGTTCTCATTCTCATATCTATTTGCCTTATTTCGACAAATTTCTATGCGTTCATGCGACTGTTGCTAACCTCACCTTCGCCTTTCAGGCTCGGTTCGCCAAGCAACGCTGCATAGCTTCCAACATACGGTTCATCTGCGTCCTGCGGACTTGATTCACCTAGTTTCCAGCCATCTGCGCCGCAACCTCAGCTGCAAAATCTTCCTGCTTCTTCTCCAGGCCTTCACCTGTCTCAAAGCGGACAAAACTCTTAACGGTAACAGTAGCTCCAACCGCCTTGGATACCTCTTCCAGGTATTTCCCAACAGTCTGCTTGCCGTCCTCTGCCTTTACATAAACCTGATCTAACAGACAGATTTCCTTTAATTCCTTGCTGACACGGCCTTCAATCATGCCGTTGATTACCTTCTCAGGCTTCTGAGACTCCTTGGGATCATTCATAATCTGAGCCAGAAGAATCTCCTTCTCATGTGCAATATACTCCTCGCTGATTTCAGCCCTGGTCACATATTTGGGATTTAAGGCTGCAATCTGCATGGCAATGTTGCTCATAGCTTCTTTTACGGTGTCGTTCACCACGTCAGTATCAGCCTCAACAATAACGCCGATTCTTCCGCCGCCGTGTACGTAGGAAACCACACAGCCATTGGCGGCAACTACCTTCTGGAACCGTCTGATGTTGAGATTCTCGCCGATAACGGCAACCTTCTCCACCAGAGCCTCCTTCACGGTCTTACTGTTATCCTCTATCCAGCTCTCTGCCATAAATGCATCCAAATCTGACGCATTGCTTGCCACAGCCTGCTCTGCCACAGACTTAACAAAGTTCTGGAATGTCTCATTCTTGGCAACGAAGTCCGTCTCGGAGTTTACCTCCACAACAGCGGCCTCCTTATCGCCCTTTAATGCTACAGTGCACAAGCCCTCTGCGGCAATTCTGCCGGCCTTTTTCTCAGCCTTGGCCTGTCCATTCTTTCTTAAATACTCTACTGCGGCATCCATGTCGCCATTGGTCTCATTCAATGCCTTCTTGCAGTCCATCATGCCTGCGCCGGTCATCTCCCGCAGTTCCTTTACCATTGCTGCTGTAATAGCCATTTTATATTTACCTCCAGATAATTAGATTATGCTTCTTCGGTTCCAACTTCCATAGCCGCCTCTTCTGCAGCGTAAGCCTCCTCCTCAGTCTCGATAGTTCCCTGGTTTGCTTCAATAACGGCATCCGCCATCTTAGAAACAATTAACTTTACGGCGCGGATTGCGTCGTCGTTGCCGGGAATTACATAATCCAACTCTTCCGGATCGCAGTTGGTGTCACAGATACCAATCAGGGGAATCCCCAGTGTGTGAGCCTCCTGTACACAGATTCTCTCCTTCTTGGGGTCTACCACGAAGATAGCGTCAGGAATCCGCTTCATATCCTTGATACCACCCAGGTTCTTCTCCAGCTTCTCCCACTCCTTGCGCAGTGCGATAACTTCCTTCTTGGGAAGTACGTCAAAGGTTCCGTCCTCTGCCATTGCTTCGATGGCTTTCAGTCTTCCGATACGGCTCTGAATGGTCTTGTAATTGGTGAGCATTCCACCCAGCCATCTCTCATTCACATAGAACATGCCGCAACGCTCTGCCTCGGTACGGATGGCATCCTGTGCCTGCTTCTTGGTCCCTACGAAAAGAATGGTTCCGCCCTCTGCCGCAACATCGGCCACCGCCTTGTAAGCCTCATCCACCTTTCCGACGGACTTCTGCAAATCAATAATGTAGATACCGTTCCGCTCAGTGTAAATGTAAGGAGCCATCTTAGGATTCCATCTTCTCGTCTGGTGTCCGAAATGAACACCTGCTTCCAACAACTGTTTCATTGAAATAACGCCCATGTTTCTTACCTCCGTTTGGTTGAATTCTTCCATATGCATCTTCCCCGAAAAAAACCGCAGGGCACCATTCTCCAGGTCCGCATATGTGATTGGTTGGTTTTGCCTTATGGATTATATCACAGTGTCAATCCCAATGCAAGGCTTTTTTGCGTATTTTCAGGCTTTCCCGGCGTTTTTACGATTCCGGTACCTGACAGAGAAGCTCTGCTATCTCTTCATAAGTTGCTCCCATGGGAATCTGATGAATTCCCACGGCCAAGAGACCGTCCTTGTCATTGTCTGAAAGGTAACGATTGAAATCCTCCCCATCGGTAATCAGACCGGCCTCCAGCAGTTTCTGACAGACTGTGTTGGATACGTCTCCGGCAATTACCTCTACAGGAATAAGGGTTCCAGCCGCAGGAGGCGTCTCTCCCCCGATGTCGCCTTCAGAACCTGTGGGGGGCTGCTGTGCATCTCCCTCTGCCTCTGCTTCTGGGTCTGTGGGCTGCTGTGCATCCCCTTCTGTTTCATCCTCTGTGGGGGGCTGTGTATCTCCCTGTCCCTCAGGGTCACCCGGGGTCTGGGGCTTTGCTGCCTCACCGGGTTTCTCGGAAGTCCCACTGTCGTCTCCCATATTCTCAGAATTCGGAGTATCCGTCTCCTTTTCTTCCTGGGCCATTACCATGCCCAACTCTTCCGCCCGCTTCATAATCTCCTGGTCTGAAAGAGAACGCCCTTTTCCGACGGAAGCAATCATAAGAATGACTGTAGTGACCAGAATTCCAACTCCCAGCCCCCGCAGATAATATTTTAGCTTCATCCTTCTTCCCCTCTGAACAATTCAATTACCAACTTCACTTCACCGACGCCCTGCCCCAGCTGTCTTGCAATGTCCTTGATGGGCATACCATGCCGATACAAATCCAGTATCATCTGGTTATTGTTGGGCAGTTCCTCCTCTATTGAGACTTCAGGAACAGCTTCTTCCGGCTCTGTCTCTTCCACCTCCACCGGCTGTGGCGCCGGCGCTTGTATCGTGCGCAAGGACTCCGCCGATTTTGAAACCGCAGCAGCCACTTCCTCCTCAAGGCTTAACAGCTGACTCTTGAGCTTCTCCAGCTTGATGGATGCATCCTTAATTTCTGTTTGCTTGTCGGTAAGCATGCCATAGAGAAACATCACTTCGCTGTGATTCTTTTTGATGGATTCCAGCACAGTTTCAGTGTACTCGCTGATATTCTGAATCTTGAGATTCGTCTCTTTTTTCAGAGCCCGATCCGCAATATCCATGGATTTGTCAATGATATCATCCACCATATCCTCCACTCTTATGGCCGCCTGCTCCATATTTTTTTCCAAAATACGCTGCATTTCCACAGAGCTTAATTCCGATATCTCGGAAATCTCTTTCTGGGACAGCTTCTCAGTGACAAAAAAGCTGCCAATCATCAATATTACGCCTATCACAATTAATATTATTTCTACCGCTGTCATATTTACCTGCCTATATTTTAATGTCAAAGCTTCCAAGGGGACGAGCCGGAGAGGCTGTCCCGTCTTTTTTGTTCTCTTTGTTTTCTTTTTTCTCTTTCTTTCTGCGGTCTGCCACATACTCGTTGCTGCCCTTATCCCTGGCATCGTACTTTTTCTGGTGATTCTGGGCATCCTCGCCGTGTGTTACCTGCTTACTGCTATGCTGTGTATCCTTCTGCATTTTGACGCTTATCATCTGCTGGTCAAAAGCAGGCTTATTGTCTGCATTCTGTTTTAAAGTACTAACATCCTGCGTACGCTGCACCATCCCGCTGAAATCAATTGGACGAATTGACATACTGGCACCCCCTTCTTATTGTGGGCGAATCACGATTTCCCCTTTGTCTTTAAATATTGCGGAATTACTGTAGTTGTTCTTAATACTCATTCCGATATCGGAAACGTTCACCCACACACCCGGATAAATGGTCCCCCGGATACGCACTCTGGCATTGCTGGACATGGATACCACCTCATGGAGCGAAGTAAACTCCTCCTGAACCTCATCAAGCCGCTTCTTCTTCTCCCGGAAGGAATTAATCATCATCTGTATCTGCCGCTGCTTCTCTGTGGACATCTGCTCCACCTTTCCGGAGGCATAATTCTGCAAGACCGGCCGCACCTGATTCATTTCCTTATTAAGCTGCATGATTTCCTTTTGCAGCGCATTATAATGCTCCTTGACCTCCGGCTCCACACCCACCTCAATCCGGGTGGCCGCACCCATCTCAGAGCCGATATTATTAGCATCCACCACATTGCCGGCCCGGATGGTCCCACCTGTGATAAAGCCCTTCTTCCCTCCAACCTTTACTTCTGACTTGGCGGATGCAAAGCTGTGAAGAATGGATTCCGTCTCAATATAGCCACCCGCGGACACAGTGGCGTTGGCTATAAATTTGGTGATAATATTGCTTCCTGCCTTGAGCTTACATTTTGACATACCATGAATGCCACGTTTTATTATAATCTGGCCTCCGGCATTCAGCTCCGCGCCTTCCACTACGCCCTCAACCACGATATCCCCCTTGGACTGGATGGAAAATCCGCTTTTTACGTTGCCCTTCACCCACACGTTGCCTTCATAGATAATGTTGCCGGTGGTGTTATCCACATCTGCCGGCACTTCAAAGACCTCCGACACAAATACCTGCCCCCGAACCAGGTTCACATGCCCTGCCACCTGGGAGTGAAGCTCCATGCCGTCCTCTGTCAGCTCAATGTTATTGGAGAAGGAGAAGGAGGCCGGTTTTACCTGCCGCGGATGCACCACCTCGCCATACACGGTCTTACCGTTTTCCCCGGGCACTTCCTTTATCATCTGAGCCAGACACTGTCCTTCTTCCACGTGGTTGATGGTATTAAGCTCACGGTAATTCACCGTGCCGTCTTCGTTCCGCTTGGGCTTCAGATTAAGGTTGGTGTTAAAAAGATATTTGATTTTGCCATCCGTGCCCTGGGTGGGAGGAATGCCTTTAGCCAGCAGAATATCCCGGCAGTATTCCCGGTTCTCTGTAAATTCCCGGACCGCATCCTCAAGAATACCCACGGTAATGCGGGCTGCTTCCAAATCTCTCATAATTTCCTGAGCATCCATGACCTTTCCCTTATCTGCCGGTGCATAAAATCGGGCGTAAGCCAGCATCTTATCCCCGGAGACGCTTATTTTCATCTTCTCATTCTCATAAAAACCAAGCCAGGGCCCCAAAGGCACATCACGGATTCCGCTTGTCTGCTTCAATGTATCACTGAGCTCCCGGATATCCACTTTGGAATATCCCGCCTCCTCAAGGTAATTCTGCACCTCTTTAAGCTCCAGCTTCTTGCCGCCACCCTGAGGAGGAAAAATTCTTAAAGCCGCCATACCAAAATTTTCCGTAAGTTGAAAATATTGATTCATCCCTGCCATCGTACCACACCCTCCTTATTATCCTTCCAGAATATTCATATAGTTTCCCATCACCTTCTTCATTTTCCCCAGAGCTTTCGTATGAAGCTGCGAAATCCTAGATTCCGACACCTCCAGAATATGACTGATTTCCTTTGAGGTCATCTCTTCATAATAATACAAAAGAATTACCTTTTTCTCCTTCTCCGTGAGAATTTCCAGGGATTCCTTCAATACCTTGTGAAGCTCCTCCTCCTCTATCACATGCTCCGGCTGGGCAAAATGTGAGTTGAAGGTAGCGTCCATAACCGGCTCACTGCCCTGCTCCACATAATCATTCAGGGAAATCAGGTTTGTCACCTTAAGCTGAGACTGCCAATTTAAAAGCTCTTCTCCCGTAAGCCCCAGCTTCTCAGCAATCTCTTCGTCTGTGGCATTATGCCCCTTCTCTGCTTCTATCACCCGTATGGCCTCATCAATTTTCTTCTGCTTCTGCCGTACGGTTCTTGGTATCCAGTCCATTTTCCGTATCTGGTCCAGAATGGCTCCCCGAATACGCAGACTGGCATATGTTTCAAATTTTACGTCCTTCCCAACGTCGAATTTGTCTATGGCGTCTATGAGGCCGAAAATGCCGTAGCTGACCAAGTCATCATACTCCACATTATATCCCAGATACATGCTGAGTCTTCCGGCCACAATTTTCACCAGTGGTGAATATTCAATTATCAACTGCTCCCGTATTTCCGGGACCGGTTTTCTTTGATAGCTCTCCCACAGCTTGTCCTTATCTGTCGTTCTCATGACCAGCCTCCAAGACTCCTGTTACATCTCTTCCTGTTTCTCTTCTTCTTTCAGCGTTTCCCCTGCCGAATCCTTTTCGTCCGTCTCTTCTTCCACATCCTCTTCCACGTTCTCTTCCTCTTCCTTTGGAAGGTTTCGCTCCAGAACCAACCGGATAACAAAACCGAGAATATAAAACAGAACCAGGGCCAGGCTGAAATTTCTTACAAATATCATCATGCTGACCTGACTGAAAAAAGAAACTATGCATGTTATCAAACCGGCTGCCAGCATAAGCAGCACGGGAATATGCTTCGTTTTCATAAGCGCTCCTTAAGTGCAGGCATCCTGTCAGATGCTCTTGTTTGGTTTTCCCACGGACTTAATACGAAACTCTCCCGTCTCAGCGTACAACTCCACCGTTCTTCCATAGTTGAGTCCCGTGTCCTCACCCTTCAGCGGTATCCCCAGCTCCTTAAGCTTCTTCTTGGCTGCCTGAGCATTACGCTCTCCGATATTGCCAATACTGGAGCCGCTGCTAATCTCAAACATCCTGGCTCCGCCAGCTATTTTGGCCACCAGCCGCGTGCGTGAAGCACCGGCGGCAATCATCTTCTTTAACAGCTCTTCTATTCCTGTATCCGCAAACTTTGCATGGTTCCGGTTGTCCTTCATCTGAGTGCTGTCTGGTAGCATCACATGAGCAAGTCCTCCAATTTTCGTCACAGAATCGTAAAGTGCAATACCGATACAGGAGCCGAGGCCCAGAGTTGTAATCATATCCGGCGATTTGCACACATTCAAATCCGCCATTCCTACTTTTACAATGTTACCCATTTCACAGCTCCTTACATCTGTATACCTAATGCATTCAAAATTTTCTCATAAGATTCAAGTTCCGGCAGGAGAATGAAGAATCCGTTGATTTTCACATCGTCTCCAAACTCCGTCTCAATCAACAGCGCGTTATCTCCATACTGACCAAACTGGATAGCCGGCACGCTTAAAATAGCCGCCGCCATATCGATGGCAAGAAATGGAACCGACGAAGTAATCTTTAAGTTGGTCATGCCAGACAATGCGCATAAATAGGAGCCTGCGATGATATTGCCAATCTCTTTCAAGGCCGACAGCTCCATTTCTCCAAAGGGCTCCACACAGTCATCACTCCGGCACATGAGCTTATTCACCAGATAATGGGCGGACTCCAAACGCAGCAGGAACATCATACTGCCTTCAATGTCACTGCTTACCTCCAGATAGATACCTGCAATCTCCTCATCCTCCGCACAAATCGCAGAGCCCAGCTCCCGAAAATCCAAAAGCCGCACCTGGGGAACCTCCATGTTAAGGCGCAGGCCCAGCATATCTGAAATAGCCGTTGTAGCGTTTCCTGCACCGATATTTCCCAATTCCCTCAACACGTCAATATACATTCCGTTTACATCTTCCAAACTGTAATTTGGCATACACTCCTCCTTGCTTTCTCCCTGGAATAGTGCGCGACAGGCTGCCACAAAAAATTTCATATCTCTATTGCGGCAGCCTGTTCACACAATTCACTATTTAACTTTAAACTGCCTCTTTTTCTCCGATGATACAGTTGATATCAAACAGGGAAACCAATTCCTCTCCGTGCTTGCCAATTCCATTGATGAAATTACTTCTCTCGTCCTTGGCATCGTAAGCCACCTTGTCTATCTCCTCCGGTGCCAGGGTCACAACCTCCTTGACCGCATCAATGATAACGCCCAAAGAGCCTTTTTCCTCCGCCTTCAGAATGATAATTCTGGTATCGTCGGTGAATTCATCCTCGGGAAGGCCCATCTTGCTCCGGATACTCATCACCGGCATCACCTCGCCACGCAGATTTATAACACCCTTAAAATAATGCTGCACCTTGGGAACCCTGGTAATCTTCTGCATACGCACAATATTGTCCACGTAACGGATATTAATGCCATATTGCTCTCCGCCCAGCTGCACTACAATATATTGAACCGTGTCATTGTCTTTTATGTTCTTCTTCATTCCGGCACCTCCATGTTATAGTAACGTATTTACGTCCAGAATCAAAGCAACTTCACCATCGCCCAGAATAGTTGCGCCGCTGATTAATTTGCTGCTGTCAATGTACATACCCAGGGATTTGATTACAATCTCCTGCTGTCCAATCAGGCTGTCCACCACCAGTCCGGCAAACTTCTCACCCTTCCTGACGATTACCACCGTGAGATTTCTCTTTGCCGCCTCTCTGGGTGGGATATCCAGTATCTGCTCCAAACGCACCAGCGGAATGACACTGCCGCGGATGTGAATCACCTCGTCTGCCTGCACATACTTAATGTCCTCCTCGGAGATACTCTCAATGGTCTGGATGGTTCCCAGGGGAATGGCGTATTTCTCCTCACCGATTTCCACCATCAGGGCCTGGATAATGGCAAGAGTCAGAGGCAGGCGCACAGTGAATTTACTGC
The DNA here is from genome assembly GCA_948665105.1 of uncultured Lachnospiraceae bacterium. Lineage (GTDB taxonomy): Bacteria > Bacillota > Clostridia > Lachnospirales > Lachnospiraceae > 14-2. The sequence continues at coordinate 2,121 of CAPNGW010000004.1, read as the reverse complement.
CCTCTCCCAGTACACTCTTGACCTCCACATCACCGCCCAGGGCTTCAATGTTGGACTTTACCACGTCAAGACCTACACCACGTCCCGAAATGTCGGTAATCTCCTTGGCCATGGAAAAGCTGGGCATAAACAGCATGTCTATGATTTCCTTCTGGCTCATGGCCTCGCCCTGCTCCTGTGTGATGATTCCACGCTCAATGGCTTTCTCCATAACCTTATCGGTATTGATTCCGGAACCGTCGTCACTTACCTCGATAATAACGTTATTGCCCTCCTGGAAGGCATTTAAGTAGATGGCTCCAGTCTCCGGCTTACCCAGCTTCCTACGCACATCGGCGCTCTCCAGACCATGGTCTGCGGAATTGCGAAGCAGGTGCTGTAAGGGGTCTCCAATCTGGTCCACAACGGTACGGTCAAGCTCAGTATCTTCACCGCTCATGTGCAGCTCCATCTTTTTATCCAGCTTCTTGGACAGGTCCCGAATCATCCGGGGGAACTTATTCACAACGCTCTCAATGGGCACCATCCGCACCTTCATCACGGACTCATGAAGGGTGGTGGTAATGCGCTCCAGATACTCAATCTGTTCATGGAAGGACTGACTCTGCATGCTGCCGCCCTCGGTGGCGCTTATGGACACCATGGAATTCTTGGCGATAATCAGCTCGCTGACCTGATTCATCAGTGCATCCAGCTTCTCGATGTCCACACGGACGGTACGGTTGCCCACCTGCTTGCCTGCAGGCTGCTTCTTATCTGTCTGGGCAGGCTTTTTGGCTGCGGCCGGCTGTGGCGACTTTGCAGGCGCAGGCGCTGATTCTGTGGCATTTTCTTTGGTCTTCGCTTCATCCAGAGCACTCTCCTCCGGCTCTGGCTGAGAAGTTGTCGAATCACCCAAATCCAGCTCTACACCCACAGCCTCCACAATCTCGGATACGGTCCTGGCTGCCGCAAGTACCTTCTCCAAAGGCTCATCGCCCGCCATATAGAATCTGAAATCAAACTCGAAACGCTCGTCCTCTATATCATGTGAGCTGGGCCGGTACACCGCGATGGTTCCCAATTCCTCCACAGCCTTGAATACCAGAAAGGCGCGGGCCGCTTTCAGAAGACATTCCTCGCTGATGTACACGGTAACACCGTATACATGAGAGGCCTTCTCCGCAGCAGCACGCAGTGCTTCCACACTCTTATCATCCAATTCCGACAGACTGCATTTATTGGTATATCCGCCGGCGCTGTCTGCCTCACCAGAGCTCTCCTCCCCGGAAGCCTCCTCTGTTGCTTCAGGAGCATCCTCATTGGCGCTTCCTCCTGCAGTTTCCTCATTGAGAATTGCGTTGAGCTGATTTATAATAGCTTCGTTATCATTGGTTCCTTCGTTGGAGGTACTCTTGACATTCTCAAGGTACGCATCCAGCGCGTCCAGACACTGGAACAGCACATCCACCAGACTGCTTGTAACTGTCATATTGCCGCTTCGCACTTCCTGGAATACGTTCTCCATATCATGGGTCAGCCGCTGCATCCGCTTAAAGCCCATGGTTCCCGCCATTCCTTTCAGAGAATGGGCAGCACGGAAAATCTCATTGACGGTGTCCATATTGTCCGGTTCCTGCTCAATGGCCATAATACAGTCGCTTAAATCCTGCAAATGCTCGTTTGTTTCATCGATAAAAATATCAAGATACTGGCTTACATCCATCTTATTTTACCCCCACTTGTTTTATAATTGCCTGGGCTACCTCATTCAGTGGAATAACTTCATCGGATAACCCTGCCTCCACCACTGCTTTGGGCATTCCATACACCACACAGGTTTTGTCGTTCTGGCATATGACATGCAGCGGCTTACGTTTATTGAGTGTCGTGATACCGTCCGTTCCGTCTGCGCCCATTCCCGTCAGCACCACACAGGTAATGTCATCGTATTTGCTGACAGTCAAGGACTCAAACATATAGTTGGCATAGGGCCTTAATCCTCCCACCGGCGGCTTATCCGACAGGCGAATCTTGTGGTTGCCGTCTCCGGCCCGGGCAATCTCCATATGATGGCCTCCCGGCGCCACATATACCCAGCCGTCCTTTAAGAACTCGCCGTCCTCTGCCTCCTTCACATGT
>CAPNGW010000003.1 GCA_948665105.1 uncultured Lachnospiraceae bacterium | reverse complement strand
AGCGTCGCTAAGAGGATTTGAACCTCCGACCTACCGCTTAGGAGGCGGTCGCTCTATCCAGCTGAGCTATAGCGACATTTATATAAACTATATAATAGATGATATCTTACATCTCGTAATGAATAGTTCCCTGCATCCAGATGATTCCTTTGAATCGACGTCCGATTGCAGGCTCCCCTGCAAGGTCCTTACTGTTGATGCAGACGTCAAACACTAAATCATTACAATTAATATTCAGAAGATACAGCTTTTCCAGGGTCAGACGATTCTCAATTATTTGAAAGTCCTGTATCTCTCCCAAAATGCTGTACTGGTCACTCTCGATACCATATGGCATAAAGTAGGAATTGACGATGGTCAGCACGTCTTCATACATAATTCTTCTGGAAATCATAGAGTAGGTATCGATGTCTTCCAGTGTCAGACTTTCAATGGCCTCCTCGTCACCGTCTCTGGCAGCGGCAATCATCTGATTTCTCTCCCGGGAAACCTTGTCGTCACTCGTGCTCCGGTCCTCATTCTTCTTCATGGGTAATAATATTTTACCAAATCCAGACAGAGCTGACAAGGTGGTTGCTGTATTTATTTCCGAAAGATTTGTATGTTTCTCCTTGTTCATGTATTCCATGACATTCTGTAAATAGAAAATTAGGGTGACGCCCAGCTTCAGCTCATCACAGACACCGGCGTAAGATTCCTTTTCCGCGTGTTTTTCCACGTCCACCTTTTCCAACGTACTGATTCCATTACCCAGAAAGTAGGGATAAAAATAGTCGGCTTCAAAAACATTATCTTCATTGTACTCGCCGCGCACAGCAATTCCGATGGATGTTCCGTAATCCTTGCATAATTCCGCATAGACATTGCCTTCTTTATCTTCCGAAATAAGCCTCCTGTCCGGGTGCTCTGTTATATCCTTGAGTAAGGTATCAATTTCCTTCTTCTTCTTTATATTACCAAAGCCGATGCTTTTTAAGAAGCTGTGCATGCTATCCCTCCCCTCATTCCAAACAATCTATTATATTATATACCATAGTTCCCGGCTTTGTAAACTCGTAATTTAAATAATTTTTATTCTGTCGGCTTCCTTACATCCATGGCTATATCCAAAGCTTCCTTTTCTTCATCCGACAAAATGATTACGGAATTTCCCTGGATAATTTCCTTGATATAAGTATAACATCCTTCCCGGCTGTGCATGGCGTTTATAATAAATCCGTCGTCTACCTTATTTAACAGGGCCAGTGAAAAGCTCAGCTTTCCGCCCATTTCATGGAAAGCATCGTATTTTACCATTCCCACCTTCTGGAAGGTGTTGTTTAAGCTCCGGGATATTATTTCAATGTTTTCTTTATTTTCCTTGTTGCAGGCAATAAGATCCTCAATTTCCGATACCCGCTGTATCAGATTATCTTCCAGGGAGCGGCAGTCCTTACCCATCATAAATTCCCTGTATTTCCGTTTTAATTTTTTATTTTGTACGATGTTAATAATCACCAGTATCAGCAGTATCAGAATAATTCCGGCCATACCCAGAAGAATATATGCTGCATAATCGTTTATCATTTCAAAAAAGTACATGATGTTGCTTCCTTTCTATTTAGAACATATGTTCCTTTATTATTGATGGATAGATGCAAATAATTCTATAAGACGGTCCAATTCTTCCTTGTTAAAGTACTCAATTTCTATTTTTCCTTTATCATTTCCTTTTTGGTTTATGCTTACTTTCGTGCCCATGATATTTTTTAATTTTTGCTCCAAATCCTGAAAGATAATGGACATGGTATCATCAACTGGCTTCTTCTGCACCTCTTCCTTTTGATTCTGAATTTTCTTTACCAGCTTTTCAGTTTCCCGCACACTGAGCTTTTCGTCAAAAATCTGTTGTGCCAATATGTACTGTTTATCTTCATTGGCTATCCCCAGCAGAGCTCTTGCGTGTCCGGTGGTAATCATATCATCCACCACCATCTGCTGTACCCTCTCATCCAGCTTCAACAAGCGCATGGAATTGGTAACTGCTGTTCTGGATTTGGAGACACGCTCTGCTACCTCGTCCTGCTTTAAATGAAACTCATTTAGCAGCCGCTTATAAGCCATGGCCTCCTCTATGGGATTTAAATTCTCTCTCTGAATATTTTCAATCAGCGAAATTTCTACGATTTCCTGATCTGTCAAATTTTTAATGATAATGGGAACTTCCTTCAGACCGGCCAGCTTTGCTGCTCTCCATCTTCGTTCACCTGCAATAATTTCATAGTAATCCTTTTTGTCCTGTACCAGCAATGGCTGAAGAATACCAAATTGTTTAATGGATTCGGATAATTCCAGTAATGCATCTTCATCAAAATTCTTTCTGGGCTGCTCTCGGTTTGGTTCAACCTTGGAAATATTTACGAAAACTTCCTGCTTTCCTTCCTCCGGCACCTGTGCTACTGCCTTTTCTCCTACCTTATCTGGAATCATGCTGTCCAGGCCTCTTCCCAGACCCTTCCCTAAACTGCTTTTTTTTGTAGCTGCCATTTAAACATCACTCCTTTCCATTACTTCTTTTGCCAGTAGACGATAGCTTTCCGCCCCTGCAGACTTTGTATCATACAGATTTATGGGAACACCATGGCTGGGAGCTTCTGCTAATCTGATATTTCTGGGAATAATCGTCTTATAGATTGTAGTATTCAAATTATTTTTTACATTTTCCACAACCTGTAAGGACAGGTTCGTTCTGGCATCATACATGGTAAATACCACACCCTCCATTTCAAGGTTGGGATTTAACCTTTTTTGAACCAGATTTATGGTATGAATCAACTGACTCAGTCCTTCCAGTGCATAGTATTCGCATTGAATAGGAACCAAAATAGTGTTGGCAGTTGTCATGGCGTTAATTGTTAGCATATTCAAAGAAGGGGGGCAGTCAATAATAAGAAAATCATAATCGTCCTGAATATAATCGACTTCATTTTTTAATATGTATTCTTTTTCATTGATGCCTAAAAGCTCAATTTCTGCTCCGGCCAAATTCACATTGGAGGGTATAAGCATCAGATTATCAATACCTGTCTTGTGAATACTCTCCCTAATCGTACATTCTCCCAGCATCAATTCATACACGGTATTATTCATGTTTTCTTTGTCGATACCTAATCCACTGGTGGTATTTCCCTGGGGGTCCAAATCAATGGTTAAAACCTTTTTTCCTTCTTCCGCCAGGCACGCAGATAGATTTATAGCTGTTGTGGTTTTTCCGACACCACCCTTTTGATTGGCAATCGCAATAATTCTTCCCATAGTAATCCTTTCTTTGTCTTGTAAGTATTTACTTACAGTCCTCCGATAATTCATAATTATCGTCTACCATTTATCATACATGCAAATATGATTTACTCACTAATGTTTTACTCGCTAAAGCCCATTATATCATCTTTTACCTAAAAAATCTATACAAAAAATGTTTCACGTGAAACATTTTTTTTGTAAAAACATATTTTATTACGCCGATTGACTTTAACAATGCCATCCTATATAAACTAAAACTTAAAATATATTTATTGTCCTTCCAGAACAATTAATTAATAAATGTCCAAAAATTTTTAAAATGTTTCACGTGAAACATTACACATATCTATGTAGCCGCATATCTTCAATAATCTTCTGTACTATGGCTGATAGATTTTTCAATTCAATTTTACATCTTATGGGATCCATCTCCGCCATCTTACTACATATATCCAATCTACGAAGTATATCCTTCAACTGTTGAATGGACGTATCGTATCTCTGACTGCTTTCCTCGTGTTCCTTCTGTTTCTGATATTGAACTTTGCTGTTATCCTTTTCCAGGTGTATTATCTGTTCCAACTCGTTGATTCTATCATCAATCAAATCCAACTTTTTTCTGAGTTCAGCATCATATTCCTGCATACCAGATAACTGCATTTTCAACTCTTTAATCTTTTTTCCATCCAAGTCATTCTTATAATTTCCTGGTGTTAAAGAGGTATAGCTCTTATCTTCGGAATTTTTAATCAAAGTTATCAATTTTTCATTTTCTCTTATGGACATTTCATTATTTTGAATTTCACTCACCAAATCAATTTTTCTCTCCAGTAATTCCTGCTGACATCTCAGCAAATAGTCCTTTATCATAACATCTCCATAGAACAAACGTTCTTAATAAAATATTTTCAAATCATATATCATTTAAAAAGTATTATGTTACAGTTCACTCGCACCATTCGCAAAGGCACCTTCGGTGCTTTCTCGCTGCTACGCAGCTAACTTTGCTCATAAAGCGGTGCTCCCTTTGTCAGATTAGAACTGACAAAATTTATGCAAGCATAATTTTGCACAGGTTCCAATCTGACAAGTGAACTGTAACAATATTATAACAGAATTTGCAAAAAAAAGATATTTGTATTTGTATATCGCCAACTTTTCGTCTATAATATAAGAAAGGAAATATATTTACAGGAAGGGTGATAATATGAAGAAACACATACGTAATTTTTTAATTTTGACTACACTTACTACTGTTTCCATATATTTTATTAATAGGATGATAAGCGTTTCCAGCGTCGTAAAAAATCTCCTGAGAACAGACCGGGGAAATTTTTATAATTGGAAATATGGAAAGGTATTTTACACCAAATCAGGAAAGGGCTCACCTGTGCTCCTGATTCACGATTTGAATCCGGCGTCCTCCTCCCAGGAGTGGGAGCGCGTCTATAAAACCCTGTCCAAAAATCATACTGTCTATACCATTGATTTGCTGGGTTGCGGACGCAGTGAAAAGCCAAATCTCACCTACACCAATTACATGTATGTCCAGCTTATTACAGATTTTGTCAAAAACATTATTGGCGAAAAGCCTGCCCTGGTTGCTACCGGAGCCTCCTGCTCCTTCTCTGTCATGGCATGCAATATGGAGCCAGAGCTTTTTGACAATCTCATTTTATTGAATCCGGAAGACTTGCGGGAGCTGATAAAGATGCCGGATAAACAGAAAAATGCTTTGAAGCTTCTGATAGACATGCCCATCATAGGAACCTTCCTGTACAACATGCTTTATTCAGGAAAAGCAATAGAAAAATTATTTGAAGAAAAATATTACTCCAAAGATCAGCTGATTCCGGATCAGACCATAGATGCTTACTATGAATCAGCACATCTTAATGACAGTAAAGGAAAATATCTGTTTTCCAGCATCAAGGCAAATTACACCAACATAAATGTAGCCCATGCTTTAGGAAAAATTGTAAATCCTATCTATATCATATGCAGCAAGGAAAATGATATGGCAGAGGATATCATCAATTCCTATTGCCATTACAATCCTTCCATCCAGCATGACTATATAAATCATTCTAAATATCTTCCACAGCTGGAAGCACCGGAACAGCTATTGTCCAAATTGGAATTATTTCTGTCTGTAGAATAAGAAAAATTGAAATAATCATAAAATGAAATAAGAACAACATATAAGAAACCATATAAAGACCAGGAAACAGGGTATTGACAGCAACAGGCGGTATGCTCCTTAAAAGGAAAGCACACCGCCTGTTATTTTTTCAAATTTTTTAAGGAGAGCACTTTCTCTACCCCAAAGGCTCCCTGGATGGAATGCCAGCCTTTCGCGGATAAGGCTTCGGCGTCGATTTTACCTTCTCAATCACCACCAATGACCTTCCCATTTCCGTGTTGGGCAATGAAAACTTTACCAAGTCTCTTACAGTCCCCCCCAAAAGCTTCACTGCATTTTTGGATTGATTCAATTCCTCTTCTATCTCACCTGATTTGTAGGAAACAAAATTACCACCATTCTTCACAAATGGAATACAATACTCACTCAAGGATGCCAGATTGGCAACCGCTCGGGAGACACACAAATCAAATTTTTCCCTGTATTCTCTGTTGCGGGCCATCTCCTCCGCCCGGCCGTGGATAGCGCAGATTTCCTGAAGTTCCAGCTTCTCTATCACCTCCTGCAAAAATAGAATTCGCTTATTCAGAGAATCCATCAGAACGACATCCAGCTTTGGAAACGCAATTTTCAAAGGTATACCGGGAAAGCCCGCACCTGTTCCCAAGTCCAAGAGACGCAGCTTTTTTTCCGAAGCTGATTTATCAGAAAAAGCCAACCTCTGAAATATTTTTTCTTGGAATTCAGACCTGAATATTCCAGCCCCTTTTACCAGGCTTAAGCTGTCCAGAAAATGCTTCTCCACCACCTCCTGAAACTCTGTGATGGCAGTGAGATTCATAACCTTATTCTTCTCTGTCAACAGCTCATAATAAGTGAGAAATTGTCCAATCTGTACTTCATCCAACACAATACCCAGTTCATCCAAACCTCTTTTAAAATTATCCAGATTATATTCCATAGAAATCCTCTTTTCTTAAGCTTACTTATCTTTATCTGCAATCAAATTGGAAATGCACATGACTCCGCCAAAAAGAACACCGGCAATAGGCCAGACAATCCAAGTCTCTCCCCACTTATTTGTAATAAAGCTCCATCCGAGATAAACAGCCACCACAATAACCCAATATATATTTGAAATTGTTTCCTTTAATTTATATTTTCTCTTGTTGTCTTCTGTAAAATCTCCCTCACTTAACAGCTTCTGCATACTCGCCCAACGAACACCTGAAATGATAAGAAGCACAACTCCAATACCGGCAAGAAATATTGTCACCGACAGCATAATAACCATTAAAAATTCATTTTCTGTCAAAGTACATAAGAACAGAGGAATGGGAGAAATTATTAAAACACATACCCCTACAATATTAAGTAATACGTAGGTAACCTTATAAGCCTTTTGCTTCTCCTTGACCATTCCTCTCACACCATATTCGGTATCAAAGCTTTCTCCATCCAGAAATTCGTAAGGTGCGTTGCGAAACCCACAAAAAACAAAAATCGATACAGCTATAGCAACAAGTACCAGCAGAATAGTTAAACCTAGAAAATTGGCAATATTCTCTGAAATATTCACAGGCAAATATATGGATACAGCTACCAGGACAAACAAAGGTATCACTGAAAAAATACAGAGAAAGGTTGCCACCGCTATTCTGATGGAGGCCGATTTTCGCCATTCAAGAAACTCATTTGCTTCGGTAAGAGTTATATGCTTTATCCCTGGCTCCACATTATCTTCAATAAATTCTTCATCCTCAACCTCATCCTTGAGCAGGTAGTCAGTGGTTACGCCAAACAAATTTCCCAGCTGTAATATTTTTTCAAGACTTGGAATGGTCTGGGCTCCTTCCCACTTTGCCACCGCCTGACGAGAAACACTCATTTTTTCAGCCAGCTCTTCCTGTGACCAGCCATTTCTTTTTCTCAGCCTTATTATCTTGTCTGCTAAAATCATAATCTTTACCTCCGTTTCATGAATTACTGTTGCTTACTATGTATTATAGGCTTTAAAACAGTTACATGACACCAACCGGAAGCTTGAAATTCGTCAACTGCCAGTTACAAAGCATAACTTTCCTTGTTGCACATCATATAAAATTTTTCATCTGCTCCAGATATATCAAAAGCACCGAAATATCCGCCGGTGACACTCCAGCAATTCGTGAGGCCTGTCCCACAGAATGAGGCTGATAGAGCTTCAGCTTCTGTCTGGCCTCAATCCGTAAGCTTGGAACCTTGTCATAATCAAAATGCTCCGGCAGCCGTTTCTTCTCCAGCTTGCGAAACTGCTCCACCTGCTTCATCTGACGTTTGATATAACCGTCATACTTAATGTGGATTTCCACCTGCTCCTTCACATCATATGGAAGAATTGGGCGCTCTGTATCCAACTCAGCCAAATCCTCGTAGCAAAGCTCCGGGCGACGAATCAATTCCGCCAAAGTCGTTCCGGTCTTCAAGGGTGTACTTCCGTGTTCCTTTAAAAAAGCCTGTACCTTCTCATTGGCTCCGATATTCACATGAAGAACCCTGTCCACCTCTTTTTCAATCAGGCCTTCCTTTTCCACAATCCAATCGTACCGCTCCTGATTTATCAACCCAATCTCATATCCCTTTCTGGAAAGTCTTAAATCTGCATTATCCTGTCGCAAAAGTAAGCGATATTCCGCGCGTGAAGTCATCATGCGGTAAGGTTCATGATTTTCCTTTGTCACCAGGTCATCAATCAAAACTCCAATATAGGCTTCCGACCTATCCAGAATCAAAGGCTCCTCTCCCTTTATATACATGACTGCATTGATTCCAGCCACCAATCCCTGGGCCGCTGCCTCCTCATAGCCGGAGCTGCCGTTAAACTGACCTCCCGAGAAAAGTCCCTCAATCTCCTTAAATTCCAGAGAAGGCTTTAACTGCCTGGGATTGATACAATCATACTCTATGGCGTAGGCATTTCGGACAATCTTCGCATGCTCCAGACCTGGCACAGTACGATACATTTCATATTGTACATCCTCAGGAAGAGAGCTGGACATTCCTCCCACATACATCTCATTGGTATAAAGCCCTTCCGGTTCAATGAAAACCTGATGCCTCTCCTTGTCCGCAAACCGTACCACCTTATCCTCAATGGAAGGACAGTATCTGGGTCCGGTTCCCTCAATCACACCGGAGTAAAGGGGAGAACGGTCAAGATTCCGGCGAATCACCTCATGGGTATTCTCGTTGGTATAAGTAAGCCAGCAGGAAATCTGATTTATCTGTACCTCCTCCGGATTAGTGGTAAAAGAAAAGGGCACCACCCGCTTATCTCCAAACTGCTCCTCCATTTTTGAAAAATCAATGGAACGTTTATCAATTCTTGCCGGAGTTCCAGTTTTAAAGCGTAATATTTCTACACCATGTTCTTGTAAGGACGCACTCAGATAGTTGGCCGGCTTAAGTCCGTTGGGCCCTGTCTTATTTACCACATCACCGTACAGGCAACGGGCCTTAAGATAAGTTCCCGTACAAAGCACCACCGCCTTACTGTAATAGGAAGCGCCGGAAAAAGTCTTGACTCCCTTTGCCACACCATCCTCAATGATAATTTCCGTAACCTCCGCCTGACGAATGGTGAGCTTGTCCTCTGCCTCCAGGGTTCGGCGCATGGAACGGCTGTACTCTTCCTTGTCCGCCTGTGCGCGAAGGGAATGCACTGCCGGCCCCTTTGACACATTAAGCATTTTTGACTGGATAAAGGTCTTATCTATATTGATTCCCATCTGTCCACCCAAGGCATCAATCTCCCGGACCAAATGTCCCTTGGAGCTTCCACCAATATTCGGGTTACAGGGCATCATGGCAATACTCTCAATGCTCACGGTAAATATAATTGTATTCAAACCCAGCCGCGCACAGGCCAAGGCCGCTTCACATCCTGCATGACCGGCGCCTACAATACAAACATCGTAATTCTCTGTCACAAAAGGCATAATTTTTATCCTCTTTTCTATTCCTATTTTACGACACAGCTACTTGCCCATACAGAATTTGGAAAATATCTCATTTACCAAGTCCTCTCCCACAGCTTCTCCTATAATACTTCCCAATTCCTCATAAGCATTCATCAAATCAATGGAATAAAAGTCCTCCGGCATTCCCGCCAGAATACTCTCCTTCACCATACCAAGACTTTTGGCAGCCTCCAAAAGTGCATATTTTTGCCGCACATTAGTTATAATAACTTCATTATTATACAAAATATCTCCGTGGAAAAACATCTGGCCAATGGTAGCCTCCAATTCCACCATCCCTGTCCCTTCCTTTGCCGATACAGGAATAATCTTATAAGCTTCTCCGATGGTTCTTAACCTGTCTTCCAAATCCTTCAGCCTTACCACCGGCTCCAAATCACTTTTATTCCACAGTACAATTACTTTCCTGCCACCCAGCATTTCCATAATCTCATCATCATTTTCATCCAGAGGCCTGGTGGAATCCACAACATAAATAATTAAATCTGCATTATATAAATATTCTTTTGCCTTATCAACACCGATTTTCTCAACCACATCGGAAGTCTCACGAATTCCTGCCGTATCTATTACACAGAGAGGAATCCCTCCCAGCTGAATCTGTTCCTCAATCACATCCCGGGTGGTCCCTGGAATCTCCGTGACAATGGCCCTCTCCCGCCCCACAAGTAAATTCAATAAAGAAGACTTTCCGGCATTGGGTTTACCCACAATCACTGTATGGATTCCTTCCCTCAATAATTCCCCGTTCTCAGAGGATTTTATCAACCCTTCCAGTTCTTTGTACACTTCTTCCACAATTATAAGAAGCTCTTCTCCATATCCCTGAAGGCTAATGTGTTCCGGATCATCCAAAGCAGACTCAATAAAAGCAATCTCATGAAGTACCCTTTCACGAATCCCTCTGATTCTGTCTCTGATGACACCCTGAAGCTGATGGATGGATGTCTTAAGGGCTAAATCGTTGGTGGCGTGAATCACATCCATCACAGACTCCGCCTGTGACAAGTCAATCCTTCCATTGAGAAAAGCACGCTTGGTAAATTCCCCAGGCTCTGCCACTCTGGCTCCGTGCTTTAACACTGTCTCCAGTACCCTTTGGGTGACAAGAATACCGCCATGACAATTAATCTCCACCGTATCCTCCGCCGTATAACTGTGAGGTCCCTTAAGTATGATCACAAGCACCTCATCAATGACCTGATCTCCATCAAAAATAAAACCATAGTGTACAGTATGGCTTTTCACCTGTGACAGCTTCTTTTTGCCATCCTTGGACTTGTATATTCTGTCTATAATTTCAAATGCTTCACCACCACTGATTCTCACAATTCCAATTCCGGAATTTGACATAGCCGTGGCAATGGCGGCAATTGTACTTGTTTTCATTGTATGCCTCTCTTCACCAGATAAAAAAGGCTTTCTCATTGGTATTCTCTGAGAAAGCCCGTATTTCTTAATTATTCCTTTTCAAGGTAACAACCACATGCCGGAAAGGTTCCTCCCCTTCACTGTGGGTGGTAACATACTTGTCATTCTGTAAGGCTGAATGAATCACTCTCCGCTCAAAGGGATTCATAGGCTCCAGAGAAACAGAGCGTTTACTTCTCTTAACCTTATAGGCAATATTCTTTGCCAGATTCTCCAGAGTCTCTTTTCTCCGCTTCCGATAATCCTCGGTATCTACCTTAACCTTCACATATTCTTCGGACTGCCTGTTGGCTGCCAGATTCACAAGATACTGTAAGGAATCCAGGGTCTGTCCTCTCTTGCCGATTAACACACCCATATCGGAACCCTTTAATTCCACCTCAATTACCTTGGAATCCTCGTTACTGTTAATGATAATTTCCACTTTCATATCCATAGCGCGGAAAATATCAGAAAGAAAATCATGAATCACATCTTCCACACTGGATTTTTTGCGAACCTTAATCACCGCCGGCTTACTTCCCAATCCAAGGAATCCAGAACTCCCCTTTTCAATTACCTCATACTCAATCTTATCGCTGGTAGTTCCGAGCCTAATCAAACTCTCTGTAATCGCGTCGTCTACTGTTTTTCCTGTTACTTCAATAAATTCCATTTTGACTACCCCCTTATGAGTTTTACTGTTTGTTGTTGCGCTCGTTAAATTCTTTCACCATGTTGGCCTTGGCCGCCAGGCTTCCGGGTTTAGCATTCTTACTGTATTCCACTGCCCTTTTCAGTTTCTCTTCCTTATCCTCAGCAGTCTCTGTCACTGCCGCCCTATCGGAAAGCTTTCTTGTATTCATCCGGGCTGCCGCGGCAATCTGGTTCTCGGGAATGCCCTTCTTGGCACGCTTCTTCTTGGCCTTCTCCTGATTCTTCTTAATCAAATCATCCAGATCAATCTTTTCCATATGCTTGTTGATAACTATCTGCTGAATACTACGAATCACAGCACCTGCTATCCAGTAAATACCCATACCTACCGGTACGGAGAATACCATCACAAAGGACATCAACGGCATCATGTAGTTCATCATCTTCATGGAGCTTGCCATGCTGTTGGCATTGTCCCCAGTGGCAGGAGCTGCGGTGGGCATCAGCTTGATATTCAAAAGCTGTGTTCCTGCAGATAATATGGGAATCAGAATCACTCCTATAACCAGAAGATAATCCCCTGCGGACCATCCGGATTTAATAAGATTCATAGGTGTATAGGCAATATTAATTCCCAGGAAAGAATTCATATGCTCCAAAGAAGCCTCCAGGGTATCAATGGCCCCTGTCAAACCGGTAAAGCTCTCTCGAAGGGTATCCCAGGCTCCCCCGGATATCTTGTACAATACATCAATAATAGAATTGGCCGCCTGCTCCGTGGTTCCTTCAAAATTCAGTCTCACGGTACGAATTCCCGCTTCCGTAAGAAAATTTGTCATGGTATCCTGATAACCAGTCACACTCATGATACCATCCACCACAGTACTAAACTGCTCCTTCACGCTTCCAACATATGCAGGGATATTGTCGATAACCCGCCACATAGCCAGAAGAATCGGCATCTGGATAATCAACTGTACACAGCTTCCGGTGGGAGAAACACCATATTTCTGATAAATCAGCTGTGTTTCCTGCTGCATGGCCATCATGGATGCCTGGTCCTTCTTATTTCCATATTTCTTACGAACAGCATCCATCTCCGGCTGCATCTTCTGAGTCAGCTTGGAAAACTTCTGCTGCTTGATTGTCAGGGGAAGGAGACATAAGTAAATAATCAGCGTAAATATAATAATACATAAGCTTGTATTCTGTATATGAAATACCTTATCCATAAAAAGATAGATGGCATTCATAATGTATCCGATTAATTTTGCAACCGGGCCAATAAACATACCGGTATACTGGGTTAAAATCATCTCTGTCAACGTAAAAAACCTCCTGCTTATGGTACGGGGTCATACCCGCCTTTTGAAAAAGGATTACACCTTAAAATTCTCCAAGCTGCCAGGGCCGAACCCTTTATGGCTCCATGCTTCTCAATAGCCAAAAGCCCATAGGTGGAGCACGTTGGATAATAAGGGCATTTTGTAGTCTTCATAGGCGAAACATATTTTCTGTAAAGCTTAATCAAAAAAATCAATACTTTTTTCAAGATATCCCATTCTTTCTATTGCACTTCCACAGTCTTAATAAGTCTGTGGAGACCTCCCAGATGGAGCAATGCCTTCTCTGTCTGATGAAACGTAACTTCACCGGCGCTGACTCTCGCAATCACTATCATATCGTAACCACATGCAAATAATTTCTCATTCAGCCGGTAGCTTTCTCTAACCAATCTTGAAATATGATGTCTTACTACACTGTTTCCGACTTTTTTACTGACGGATATACCGATACGGTTCCTACCGAGATTATTTTCCAGCACATACATAACGAAAAATCGATTGGCATAGGATGTCCCATTTTTATATACATGCTGGAAATCACGGTTTTTTTTCAATGACTCCGAAAATTCCATTCTTCAAATCCTTTGACTGTGACCTTAAGAAGAAGAAAGACCACAAATTATGTGGCCTAAGCTGATAATTTTTTTCTTCCTTTTAATCTTCTGGCAGCCAATACTTTTCTTCCACCTGCAGTGCTCATTCTGGCTCTGAAACCATGCACCTTGGCTCTGGACCTCTTTTTGGGTTGAAATGTCATTTTCATCTGGTATACACCTCCTCTATTTTGAAAAAACATCATTTCAATTATATCAAAAAATCCCCTGAAGTCAAGCTATTTCGCTATATTTTTATTTTTTTCCAGGTGTGGAAAAGTGAAAACACTATATCTGCAAAAAAATAAGTTATCCATACCACATGTTGATATGTTTTATGATTATATAATATAAGGAAGAAACTCATCCATGTTGACAAATATGAATAATTACATTGTTTACATAAAGTTATTCACAAAATGTGGATAACTTGTTGATAACTATAGTACAAGCTGTTGGGATATTCACGAATATTTTATTTTTCCCCGCAATTTGGCCCTTTGAACCACTGTAGATATGTTTATAACCTCTTTTTTCAAAAATACAGACCTTTTTTTTCATTTACATATCCCTATACCCTACTAATATTTCTGTTGCTTATTTCGCTGATTTGCGTTATTATAGAGTATGGACGATTGTGATACAAAGTCAATCACAAATCTCCGATTTATGATGTAACAATAAGAGATACAGTATTGGAGAATCAATATGGAACTGATTTTTGAGAAATGGGAGGAAATTCTAAGGACAGTCAAGGAAGAACACGATTTGTCGGATATTTCCTTTGATACCTGGTTAAAGCCTCTGACCGTTTACAAGGTGGAAGATAGCAAGCTTTATATTCTGGTTCCTTCCGAGCAGATGGGGCTTAACTATATTACCAAGAAATACACTCTTCCCATAAAGGTTGCCATTGCAGAGCTTATCGGCATTGATTATGATATAGAATTTATCCTTCAGGAACAAGCCAACGCCATTTTCTCCAATAAACCAAAATATATCGGAGGACAACCACCCAAAGACAATTTCAATTTGAATCCCAATTACACCTTCGACTCCTTCGTGGTGGGAAGCAATAACCGATTCCCCCATGCAGCTGCTCTTGCTGTGGCAGAATCTCCGGGTGAAGTGTACAACCCCTTATATATATACGGAGGACCTGGATTAGGTAAGACCCATCTGATGCAATCCATCGGTCATTTTGTACTTCGCCAGCAGCCCCATCTAAAGATACTTTACGTTACCTCGGAAGAATTCACCAACGAAGTGATTGATTCCATCCGTAACGGTAATGCCTCCTCCATGCGGAAACTCCGGGAAAAATACCGGAATGTAGACCTTCTGATGATTGATGATATTCAATTTATCATAGGAAAAGAAAGTACCCAGGAGGAATTTTTCCACACCTTTAATGCCCTCCATACTGCCGGCAAGCAGATTATCCTCTCCTCGGACAAACCTCCCAAGGACATGGAAATTCTGGAGGAGCGTATCCGTTCCCGGTTCGAATGGGGATTAATGGCAGAGATTAACGTCCCTGATTATGAGACGAGAATGGCCATTCTTCGAAAAAAGGAGGAGACGGACGGCTTTCATCTGGATGATAAGATACTGGAATATATGGCAGCCAACATTAAGTCCAATATACGAGAGCTGGAAGGGGCCCTCAATAAGCTTCTGGCCCTTGCCAACCTGGAGAAAATAGAGATTACCATAGAAATCGCCGAACGGGAGCTTCAAAACATTATATCCCCGGACAAGCCCCGGGAGGTTACGCCTCAGCTCATCATTGAGATGGTGGCAGAGCATTTCAATACAGAAGTGGATTTACTGATATCCAATAAGAAGACAAAGGAGCTTGTCCGCCCCCGGCAGATAGCCATGTACCTTTGCAGCACCATGACAAGCACTCCCCAAAAAACCATCGGCGCACTTTTAGGCAACCGGGACCATTCCACCATTATATATGGAACAAAGAAAATTTCCGAGGAATATGACAACAGTGAGGCCACAAGAAACTTAATCGAGACCATCAAGAAGAAGATTAATCCCAATTAAGGGACAGCTTATCCACACATCATACAGAGCCTGTCCCTGTCTGTACACAAGGATTTTAACATCAAAATATGAAAAAAAGTCTCTACATAAAGGGGTTCAGGTCACTTATGAACATATTAACATCCCTTATTAAGACTACTACGGATTTTAAATTATTTATTTATAAGCGCAAACCAGGAAGGAGTTATTCACACCATGAAAATTACCTGTTCAAAATCCAAATTACTCCATGGAGTAAATATCGTGTCAAAGGCAGTACCCTCCAGAACCACCATGGCAATTCTGGAATGTATCCTCATTGATGCATCCACAGATGAAATCAAGCTGACTGCCAATGATATGGAGCTGGGCATTGAAACAAGGATTGATGGAGATATCAAGGAGCATGGCATCATTGCACTGGATGCAAAGATTTTTTCTGAAATTGTAAGAAAGCTTCCCGACAACGACGTTACCGTTGAAACGGACGCTTCCTTTAAGACCATCATCACCTGTGAGAAGGCAAAGTTCAACATCATAGGCAAATCCGGAGAAGACTTTTCTTATCTCCCTTACATAGAGAGAAACCGGCCTTTGATTCTGTCACAGTTTACTTTAAAGGAGGTTATCAGGCAGACCATCTTTTCCATTGCAGACAATGACAACAACAAGCTGATGACAGGGGAATTGTTTGAGATAAATGAAAACCGTCTGAAGGTGGTTTCTCTGGATGGACACCGGGTGTCTATCCGTAACATCGAGCTGAAGGAATTCTACGACTATCACAAGGTGGTGGTTCCCGGGAAGACCTTACAGGAAGTGAGCAAGATTATTTCCGGTGATGTCAACGAATATGTGAATATTTTCTTTACGGACAACCACATTCTTTTTGAATTTGACAATACAACAGTGGTTTCACGGCTAATAGAAGGGGAGTATTTCCGTGTGGAGCAGATGCTGTCCTCAGACTATGAGACGAAGATTCAGATTAACAAGAAGGAGCTTTTAAATTGTATTGACAGGGCAACCCTTCTCATCAAAGAAGGAGATAAGAAGCCTATCATCATGAATATCACCGATGAAAGCATGGAATTAAAAATCAATTCCTTTATCGGTTCCATGAATGAGGATATCGATATCAGAAAAGACGGAAAGGACATTCTCATTGGATTTAATCCCAAGTTTTTCATTGACGCTCTGCGTGTTATTGACGAAGAGGAAATCACCCTTTACATGGTGAATCCAAAAGCTCCCTGCTTTATACGCAATGACGAGGAATCCTTTATCTATCTGATTCTTCCTGTGAACTTCAACGCGGCCAACAGTTAAAGGAGTTTGTTTTGGAAGTTATAAAATTAAAAGAAGATTATATTAAGCTTGGTCAGGCCCTAAAGGCTGCGGGTTTGGTGGACAGCGGTGTTATGGCCAAGCTGGTCATTCAGGACGGCCTGGTGAAGGTCAACGGTGAAGTGGAATTGCAAAGAGGAAAAAAACTGTACGGCGGAGATGTTGTTTCCTTTGAGAATGAAACAATCAAGATAGAGCAATGATACTGAAATCCTTGGAGCTCAACAATTTCCGCAATTACGAAACGCTAAAGCTGAACTTTGATGCCGGGACAAATATTCTCTATGGGGACAATGCCCAGGGAAAAACAAATATACTGGAGTCAGTCTACGTAAGCGGCACCACCAAATCCCATAAGGGAAGCAAGGACAGGGATATGATTCGTTTTGGCTGCGAGGAATCCCATATTCGCACGGTGGTGGAAAAGAATGGGCTGGATTATCAGATTGACATGCATTTGAAGAAAAATAAATCCAAGGGCATTGCCGTGAATCGTGTTCCCATCAAAAGGGCAGCGGAGCTTTTCGGCATTCTGAATCTTGTATTTTTTTCCCCGGAGGATTTAAATATTATAAAAAACGGTCCTTCCGAGAGAAGGCGGTTTCTTGATTTGGAGCTGTGCCAGCTTGACAGTGTGTATCTCCTTCATCTGTCCGGCTACAACAAAATTCTGAATCAGAGAAACAGGCTTCTTAAGGACATACCCTTTCACCGGGAGCTTTTGGATACCCTGGATGTCTGGGATGTACAGCTTGCCAATTATGGATGTAAAATTATAGAGGCAAGGAAGGATTTTGTGAGTAAGCTTAACCAGATTGTCTATGACATCCACAGAAAATTGTCCGGAGGAAGAGAGGAGTTACTTCTGTCTTATGAGCCGGACACAGAGGCAGCAGAGTTTGAGGAACGCCTTAAAAATGTAAGGGAGCGGGACTTAAAATTTGGACAGACAACAGCGGGACCCCACCGGGACGATTTATCTTTTTTTATTTGGGATATCGATATTCGAAAATTTGGTTCTCAGGGACAGCAAAGGACCAGCGCACTGTCTCTGAAGCTGTCTGAAATCCAACTGGTGAAGCATTCGATTCACGAGACACCCATATTATTGTTGGATGATGTATTATCGGAGCTTGACAGCAATCGGCAGAATTTTCTGTTAAACAGTATTCACGACATTCAGACCATCATTACCTGCACCGGTCTGGATGAGTTTGTGAAAAACAGATTTCAAATAAACAAGGTTTTTAAGGTAGTGGAAGGCCATGTGTCAGATGTGAAAAATCAGGAGGAATGAAATGGGTACAGAGTATCAGGAAGAGTACGGAGCGGATCAGATACAGATTCTGGAAGGATTGGAGGCCGTAAGAAAACGGCCGGGTATGTATATCGGAAGCACTTCCTCAAGAGGACTTCATCATCTGGTATATGAGATTGTGGATAATTCCATTGACGAGGCATTAGCCGGTCATTGCGATACCATTGATGTATGCATCAATCCGGACAATTCCGTGACGGTTACTGACAACGGCCGGGGGATTCCTGTGGGAATTAATCACAAATCCGGTCTTTCAGGAGTGGAAGTGGTGTTCACGGTTCTCCATGCAGGAGGAAAATTTGGGGGCGGCGGTTATAAGGTATCCGGCGGCCTTCACGGTGTGGGCGCTTCCGTGGTAAATGCCCTTTCCAACTGGCTTGTGGTGGAAATATACAGCGAAGGCAAGGTATACGAGCAGCGGTATGAGCGAGGGAAAACCACGTATCCTCTCAGGGTGATTGGTGACTGCGATTTGGAGAAAACAGGCACAAAGGTTTCCTTTTCGCCGGATGAAAGTATTTTTGAAGATATTGTCTATGACTATGATGTACTAAAGCAGCGGCTCAGGGAAATGGCATTTCTCACCAGGGGCATCAGAATTAATCTTAAGGATGCCCGTCCGGAGAAGGAGCAGGAGAAATCCTTCTACTATGAGGGTGGAATTAAGGAATTTGTTGCCTACTTAAATAAAAGCAGAGAGGCCCTCTATGACCATATCATCTATTGTGAAGGCCAGCGGGATGGCGTTTATGTGGAAGTGGCCATGCAGCACAACGATTCCTATAACGACGCCACCTACAGCTTTGTCAATAATATAACTACCCCGGAGGGCGGTACTCATCTGGCAGGCTTTCGAAATGCACTGACAAAGACATTCAATGCCTATGCCAGGACAAATAAGCTCATTAAGGAAACTGAGCCGGCCCTGTCAGGCGACGATATCCGGGAAGGTCTTACGGCCATCATCAGCGTTAAAATTGAGGAGCCTCAGTTTGAAGGCCAGACCAAGCAGAAGCTGGGAAATAGTGAGGCTCGTGGTGCGGTGGATGCTGTGGTCAGCGAACAGCTTACTTATTTTCTGGAGCAGAATCCCACCATTGCAAAAAATATCTGTGAAAAATCCCTTCTGGCTCAGAGGGCCAGGGAAGCGGCCAGAAAAGCCCGGGATTTAACCAGGAGAAAGACTGCTCTGGAGGGAATGTCCCTGCCGGGTAAGCTGGCGGATTGTTCCGACAAGGACCCCAGAAACTGTGAGATTTATATTGTGGAGGGAGACTCTGCCGGAGGAAGTGCCAAGACGGCCAGAAGCCGGGCCACTCAGGCTATTCTTCCCCTGCGCGGTAAAATCTTAAATGTAGAGAAAGCAAGACTTGATAAAATATACGGAAATGCGGAAATCAAGGCCATGATTACGGCCTTTGGAACCGGGATTCATGAAGATTTTGATATTACAAAATTGCGTTATCACAAAATAATCATCATGACAGATGCGGACGTGGACGGCGCGCACATCAGCACCTTACTTCTCACCTTCCTGTACCGGTTCATGCCGGAATTGATTAAACAGGGATATGTGTATCTGGCCAAGCCGCCCCTTTATAAGATTGAGAAGAACAAAAAGGTATGGTATGCCTATGATGATCCGGAATTAAACAGCATTCTGGCAGAAATTGGACGGGATACCAATAATAAAATTCAGCGGTATAAAGGTCTGGGAGAGATGGATGCGGAGCAGCTGTGGGAGACCACCATGGATCCGGAGCGGAGAATTTTGGAACGCGTGGTTATGGATGAGGAGGCCTCTTCGGAGATTGACCTTACCTTTACCACTTTGATGGGAGATAAGGTGGAGCCGAGACGTGAGTTCATCGAAATCAACGCCAAGTATGTACAGAATCTGGATATTTAACGAGTAATCTGCGTTTCAAAATCAGGAGGAATATAAATGGACGACAGAATATTTGACAAAGTAGATGACGTGGATTTGAAAAAAACCATGGAAAAATCCTACATCGACTATGCCATGAGTGTAATTGCATCCCGGGCGCTGCCGGATGTGAGAGATGGTTTAAAGCCGGTGCAGAGACGAATTCTCTACTCCATGATAGAGCTTAATAATGGTCCCGACAAGCCACACCGAAAATGTGCACGTATTGTGGGTGATACCATGGGTAAATACCACCCCCACGGAGACAGCTCTATTTACGGGGCATTGGTAAATCTGGCCCAGGAGTGGTCCACCCGTTATATGCTTGTGGACGGACATGGAAATTTTGGCTCCATGGACGGTGACGGCGCGGCGGCAATGCGTTACACGGAAGCGCGTCTTTCCAAAATTTCCATGGAAATGCTGGCGGATATCAATAAAGATACTGTGGATTTCGGACCTAACTTTGATGAGACAGAGCGGGAGCCTTTGGTGCTTCCCTCCCGATATCCCAATCTTTTGGTGAATGGAACCTCCGGTATTGCTGTTGGTATGGCCACCAATATTCCTCCTCATAATTTAAAAGAAGTGATTGGCGCTGTGGTGAAAATCATAGACAATCAGGTACAGGAGGACCGGGATACCGATTTGGATGAAATTCTAAAAATCGTCAAGGGTCCGGATTTTCCCACCGGAGGAATGATTCTGGGAACTGCCGGCATTGAGGAATCCTATCGGACGGGCCGGGGTAAAATACGGGTCCGCGCCATTACGGATATTGAGCCTATGCAAAATGGCAAAAACCGTATTGTGGTGACGGAGCTTCCCTACATGGTGAACAAGGCCCGACTCATTGAGAAGATGGCGGAGCTTGTTCGTGATAAAAAGGTGGACGGCATCACTGATTTGCGGGATGAGTCCAACCGTCAGGGTATGCGAATCTGTATTGAGCTTCGCAAGGATGTGAATCCCAATGTAATTTTAAACCAGCTGTACAAGCACACCCAGCTTCAGGATACCTTTGGTGTGATTATGCTGGCATTGGTGGATAATCAGCCACGGGTATTAAATCTTAAGGATATGCTGGGCTATTATCTTCTTCATCAGAAGGAGGTAGTTACCAGAAGAACTCGGTATGAGCTGAATAAGGCGGAGGAGCGGGCCCATATTTTGGAAGGTTTGCTCATTGCCCTTGACAATATAGATGAGGTTATAAGCATTATCAGAAACAGCCCCAACGTGGCAGCTGCCAAGCAGGCATTGGTGGAACGGTTTGAGCTCACCGACGTTCAGGCTCAGGCCATTGTGGATATGCGTCTTCGGGCCCTTACCGGATTGGAAAGGGAGAAGCTTGAGGCAGAGTATCAGGAGCTGATGGAGAGGATTGCAGAGTTGAAGGCAATTCTGGCCGACGAAAAGCGTCTTCTGGGCGTAATCAGGGAAGAGATTCTCATTATCGCAGAGAAATATGGGGATGACAGGAGAAGCTCCATCGGATACGACGAGTACGATATTTCTATGGAGGATTTGATTCCCGTGTCCAACACCGTGATTGCCATGACAAAGCTGGGATATATCAAGCGCATGAGTGTGGATAATTTCCGCAGTCAGAACCGGGGCGGCCGGGGAATCAAGGGAATGGATACCATTGAGGACGACTACATTGAAGAGCTTCTGATGACTACCACCCACCATTACCTGATGTTCTTTACCAACACCGGGCGGGTGTATCGAATGAAGGCCTACGAAATTCCCGAAGCCGGAAGAACAGCCCGGGGCACGGCCATTATCAATTTACTGCAATTAATGCCGGGAGAGAAGATTACCGCTGTCATTCCCATTAAGGAATACAAGGAAGGCGATTACCTATTCATGGCCACCAAGAATGGTATTGTGAAGAAGACCCCCATCACCGATTATTCCAATGTGCGTAAGACGGGTCTTGCGGCCATTACCATCCGGGAAGAGGATGAGCTCATTGAGGTAAAGGCCACTGACAACACCAAGGATATTATTCTGGTTACCAAATATGGACAATGCATCCGGTTCCATGAGACGGACGTGAGAAGTACCGGACGTGTGTCCATGGGTGTCATTGGAATGAGTCTGTCAGATAGGGATGAAGTGGTGGGTATGCAGCTTAACACTCAGGGGGAATATCTTCTGATTGCCTCTGAGAAGGGTCTTGGAAAATGTACCAGGATGGAGGAATTTACACCTCAGAACCGTGGCGGCAAGGGCGTGAAATGCTACAAGATTACCGGGAAAACCGGAAATGTAATTGGCGTCAAGGCTGTAAATGAAGAAAACGAGATTATGATGATTACCACGGAGGGTATCATTATCCGTATGAAGGTGGAGGGTATTTCTGTACTGGGAAGAATCACCTCCGGCGTGAAGCTGATTAATCTGGATGAGGATATCACCGTAGCCAGTATTGCAAAGGTTAGGGAGGATAAATCTCTGATTGTGGATAACCCGGAGGAATTGGCGGAAGAAGTGGAAAAATAAAAATACAATAGCCCTTAGCTGTGAGTTGTTAGCTTGCAGCTAAGGGCTTTTTAATACGTATATCAAATTGCAACAATCTCTTTTGTAATCAGTCAGAATGGATGGATTTGAACAAACAAGAAATTGTCTTTTTAAGCTTCTATTGCCTCATCCAATAGGATTCGGTCTGCCAACTGGTCCGGGCAGTACACAATAGTGCGGAAATAATCACCTTCTGCGACTGCTACAAAATGCGCTTTTCCAGCTGCTATTTCCACTTGCGTTCCAGATTCTATGCGCACAATCTGCGCAGTGGAAATATCTGGTTTACCATCTGTTATATCGCAGAAAGGCATCAGAGCTACCCCATCTGTAAAGACAAAGGTTTCTGCATCCTGATGGATTTCCAAAATAGAAAAGCGTGGAACATGATGCCAGCCTTCCAGAACACCGCAGACAATATCCGCCCTGCTTTGAAAAACAGAATGAAGTGAGAATGGAGTGCAAGTGAAATAATCTTCCCGATATACTGCGCAATCATCCAAATGGCAAAAGCGCACACCGTTTACCTCTGCAATACGGCTGTCAATAACAGGTACTTTCATAAAATATCTCCTTGTTTTTATATTATTTATCCTTTAATTCCGGTTACTTTGATGCCTTCTACCAAGGAGCGCTGGAAAAATGCAAACAATATGGCGGTTGGTATCATACTGATGGTGGCACCTGTTAGAATCATGTTCCAATCGGTATTACGCGCAGAAGAGAAACTGGCGATTCCGGTGGAAATGACCCAATATTCCTCACTGGTATTAACAATCAATGGCCACAGGTAGCTGTTCCAACAGGACAAGAATGCAAACAGCCCTAAAGAGAGCATTACCGACTTTGACAGAGGCATAATCACTTTTACATAAATTCCAAAATAGGATAATCCGTCGATTTTAGCTGCATCTTCAAGGTCTGTAGGAATATTCAAGTAAAATTGCCTTAGCATAAATATACCGAAGGCTCCTGCCAGGGATGGTAAAATCAATGCCATCAAACTGTCCACCAGCCCCATTCCTCGTATAATTACAAATAATGGAATCATCGTCACGGAAAAAGGAATCATCATGGTACACATAATAAGCATAAAAGCTATTTTCTTTCCTCGAAATCTCAAACGTGCCAGTGCATATGCAGCCAAGCTGTTGACAAACAGAGACAGTATCATAACAATCACCGCATAAAATAATGTATTTCCGATGTAGTGCAGGAAATCATATTCCGTAAATATTGTAACAAAATTACGAAAGCTGACTCCCTGGGGAATAATTGATATCCGCCCCAGCTGCGATTCTGTATTGATAGCTCCGCACAGAGTCCACAGCATGGGATATACAGATATAACAAGGAGCAATATAGCTGGAATATAAAGCAAATATTTTATCTTTTTCGGTTTCATTCTTTCTCTCCTCCCCGGGTCAGCTTAAATTGCATCATAGTAAATATCAGAATGATTACAAACAGGTTCAGGGCACAGGATGCTGCATAGCCCATGTCATAAAGACCAAAAGCCGTATCGTAAATGTACTGTACTCCCAGTGTTGTGGAGCCGGCCGGTCCGCCTTGCGTCAGCATGGCAATTTGATCATATGCCTGGAAAGAACCGATTACGGACATTACAACAACAAACAG
The DNA here is from genome assembly GCA_948665105.1 of uncultured Lachnospiraceae bacterium. Lineage (GTDB taxonomy): Bacteria > Bacillota > Clostridia > Lachnospirales > Lachnospiraceae > 14-2. Next base: position 11,306 of record CAPNGW010000003.1, on the reverse strand, counting down.
GCTGGCGTTGGAGAGATTTGGAAATGTAATCCGCCAGAATATCTGCCAGGGATTGGCTCCGTCTATTTTTGCTGCCTCATAATAGCTGGTGGGAATATCCTGCAGTCCTGCCAGAAAGATAATCATATAATATCCCATCTGCATCCAGACATTTACAATCAGTACCGCTGCCATAGCCCACTCTACCGAGGATAGCCAGGGAATCCGGATACCCAGAATTCCTTCGATGATATTATTGATTAAGCCGGAGCGTTCATCGTACATCAGCTTCCAGATGATACCGGTAACTACAGAAGATAAAATCACCGGCATAAAATATGCAGTTCGAAAGATTCCGGTTCCTTTAGGAATATGCTTGACAATCAATGCCAAAAGCAGCGCCATGATAAACAAAGAAGGAACATAGCATAAAGCATATATAAAAGTACGAATTAATGCTGATATCCAGTCTTTATCTTGAAAAAGCGCAATAAAATTATCAAAGCCTATCCATTCCATATCCGTCAGGAGGTCCCAGGAATGCAGGCTGATATAGCCTGCATTTATCATGGGAATAAACACAAATACCATAAGAAGCAGAATTGCCGGAGCCAGAAACAACCAGGCAGCCCTCTCTTCCCGACGGGCAATACGACTAAGCTTAGGCTTTTTTATGGCTTGTTTTTTCAGTCCTTGTTTTGATTTTAGCAAAACCATTCATCCTTTCTGTCTGTTACTTCACTGCTTTTTCGCATTTTGCCTGAGTATCTGCCAGAATATCTTCAAGGGATTTATTGGAATAAGCAGCATCCTGTAGGGCATCTCCTACTGCTTTCACCACTGCCGCCGGATAACTGGGCTCTAGTTTTGCATTAGGTAGAATTTCATTTACAAAAACGTTCATAGGATACTGGCTATAATAATCTTTTGCAGCATCAAGAACTGACTGGCGGGGAGAAATCTTTGCTCCCATAGTTGCCGTCTCCTTTGGAATCTCAATCCCACTGTTCCACAGCCAGTTCAAATATTCCGCAGAAGCCTCGGGGTTCTTCCCCTTACTGGATACCATATACTGCCATCCTCCGATGACTCCGCTTCCTGTTTCTCCTGCTTCTGAAACAGGATAGGGAATCACAGAATAATCAATGTCTTCGTAATTTTCTTCCAGCCAGCTAACTGCCCAACTTCCGCAAACCTGCATAGCCGTACGCTCCGTTCCAAAGGGAGAGATATCTGTATTGGAATTCTCTACTTTTTTACAGGTTCCCGGTGCATTCAGAAGTTCACTGTAGAAAGAAAGAGCCTTTTTGGCAGCCTCACTCTCAAATACTACGCTGCCGTCTTCAGCAAGCACCTGACCGTTGCACATCCACAGGAAGGGATAAAATTCGAATACCTGATATCCTGACTGCACATCGGTCTGAATGATAATTCCGTAACGGTCTTTCGTTGCCAGAGCATTAGACGTCTCAATCAATTCATCCCAGGTTTCGGGTAATTCCAGCCCTGCATTCTGAAACATGGTATTGTTGCAGTATATACCCATAATATCCATATTGCCAGGGAAGGCTAAAATTTTATCTCCATAAGTGACAGCTTCGATGGCGCCCTCTACATAGTCGTCTTTGTTTGAATCCAGCCATTTGGTCACATCATAAGCAATCTCGGACTCCACATATTTCAACATCTCTGCGTTGGAAATACAGAACATATCCGGGCCGTTCTCTGTGGCAAATGCTGCAGAAAGCTTCTGATAGAAGTCATCGGAGTTTCCCGGAACTACTGTAACCTCCACCGGCGTCTTTGGATGTTCCTTATTCCATTGTTCCTCTGTCACACGGGTAATGATATCCGCCTCTTCACCCAAGGTGGTAATCCACAACTGCAGCGGTTCTCCAGTCACTTCACCAACCGGATTATTTTCATCCTCTGCTTCGTCCTGATTTTTTTCCTTACCACAGGCTGTCAATGAAAATAACATGAGTACGCTTAATGCCCCTGCAATCCATCTCATTCTTTTTTTCATCCCTTTTCTTCCTTCTTTCTTAAAATTTTTTCTAACGACGCACTGTAAATCCTCGCTGCTGAAAATACATTTCAAATTCATTTACAGTCTCATCCTTAAGTTCCGGAAAATATTCTGCCTTCAAATTCAATGTCTTGTATTTTCCATTGCCAAAGCTGTGATAGGGAATCAGCGTTATCTGCTTTACCGCTTCCCGATAAGGCTTGAGAAAATCTGCAATAGCTTCCAGATCTTTTCTATTGGCATTTAACCCTACGATTAACGGAATCCGCACCCAGAGGGGTTTTCCAGACACCGCAGTGCTTTGAAAATTCTGTAAAATACCAGTGTTTCCGCATCCAGTATAAGTCTGGTGTTTTTCCTCATCCATCCCTTTGATATCAAATAACACAAGGTCACATAGAGGCAGCAAACGTTCATATACTGCAGGGGATGCATAACCACAGGTATCCAGTGCAGTGTGAAGCTTCTTCTCTCGACACAGCTTTAACATTTCTTCCAGAAATTCCACCTGGTCGGTTGGTTCTCCGCCGGAAAAAGTCACGCCGCCCGTTTCACCATAAAAGTCCCGGTCCCGTTCTAAAATTTCCACAAGCCTTTGAGGGGTGTGTCGCTCTCCGGTCACTTTCAATGCCTGGCTGGGACATCTTTCTACTGCAAGTGCTTCCTTCATTCCGACGGCTTTTCCTGCCAATGCTTCCGGTGGCAGAACTGTATATTCCGTACACCGTCCGCATCCCAGACATTTTTCTTTAAAGAAACGTATCTGTACCGCCGAATCTTTGCCTTCCGGGTTATGGCACCACCGGCAGCTTAAGGGACATCCCTTTAAAAATACCGTAGTCCGAATCCCGGGTCCGTCACTGACACTGAATCTTTGGATGTCAAATACGATTCCTTCAGCCATTGGCAATCACCCGTGCCATCACGTGCTCCTGCATCTCCGAAGACAGGTCAATGAAACGCGCGCTGTAGCCCCACACCCTCACAATGATGTCCTCATACTGCTCCGGATGCTCCTGTGCTTTCTTCATCACATCCACATCGTAAATTCCAATATTCAACATAACAAATTCTTTCTCCACAGCTGCATCCGTCAAAGATTTGATTACCGTTAGTCCCTGTTCATCCTGTTTTAATACGGACCGGGATAGAGAAATTTGCACCGGAGCTGTTCCAAAAGCCCGCTTTAAAGAGGCTTTTCCACAGGAACACATCACCGCCGTAGGGCCATTCACTGCACGTCCCGGCGTGGGGGAATAATGTTCTGCAATGGGGTCCTTCCAGCGCCGGCCATCCGGGGTTGCTCCTGTAAAATGAGCTTCCTGTACGAACAGATAACCAAGCAGAGCCGGCCAAATCACAATTCCATGAGCTTTTCCTGCTTCTTTTACAAGGTCGCAGAAGAGGTTTGCAATATCTGCAGCCAGAAAATCTACGCTGTCAATGTCATTTCCAAATTTAGGCGCATGCAGCAGCTGTTGCCGAATCACCTCACACCCTTCGAAGTTGGCCGCCACTGCTGTCTGTATTTCTTCCATGGTCAACAGTTTTTTTTCAAATACCGTTTCCCGAATGGCGTAAAGACAGTCTGCAACTGTAGGTATAGAGCCTGCAAACATGGTAAGGCATTGAACCGGCAATCCGTCTCTGTGGCAATCCATACCGGTGCTCAGCGTTTCCTCAAAGCTTCCGTTCAGCAAAGCCGGTGCCACATTTTCTCTGCAGATTCGTTTATAATTTTCAATCAATCCGTTTAGTACACGCATCATCTGGTACCGGAATTGTACTTTGAACGCCTCATAACATTCTTCAAAAGTGGTCATTTTCGTCATATCCCCGCTGACAAATCCCGTCTCCAGGGTGGTTGTCCATTCTCCTGCCGGGAGATATTTATTCCAGTACCCAACCTCAGCCTTCCCCGGGAGAGGTGGCGGGTTTCCGTTAAAGAATGCCAGTTCAAAGCATTTCACAATATCAAATTTATCAAAGAAAATGGTACTTTTCTGATCGATGATAATCTCGGTACAGCCATCGTTGGTATAATTATAAGCATGTTCTTTAGGAATCCCTGCTTCTATTAGCGCCGGAATCAACACTTCATCATTATACATAGTGGCTTGTGCGACTCCAAGAAGCTGAACCTTGGCTGCTTCTTCCAGAAAATCCTTTCGGCATCCCTTGTGATAACGGTAATTTACGTGGGGTTCGGCTTTGGCCACAATTCGGGTAGCCTGTAACATCAGCAGAGAAAGATCGTTGGTTAAATCTTTTCCCTCTGGCGTCTGTCCACCCAGCATAACGTTCATCAGTGTATCGCCGCTGCCGGATTGATTCGCCAGCTCCCACAACTCACAGAGAAGCTCCAATACACTCTCTGGGGTCTCGGTACCATTTGCAATATCTGCCTCATAAAAAGGATACAGATACTGATCCAGTCGTCCCATGGTGGAGGTGTTGAGAATTCCTCTAAGCTTCCATGCAAAATAGTATGCCTGAACAGCCTGATGAAGGCTCTCCGGTTTCCCAAGAGCTATCTGTCTTAAGTCCCGGTGCATGTTGGATAACCGCTCACATTCTTCGTTTTCTTTGGTTATCTCCAACAACCGAAGTGCTTCTTCTGCATGCTTTTTAACAAATTCACAGATTCCCTGATAAACCTCAGCGATTGCGCAGAGATTCTCATATCGTTCTTTTGGCAGATTCTCCTTCATGGCATTCTTAGCCCGCTCTGCCACGCCGGCAAAGCCGTAAGACAGAAAGGTTGTCCCCATACTGAAATGCAGATTGTCATAAAGGTGCATATCTCTGGGAAGAGTGGGCGGGCAAATCTTTTCCGGGTCAAACAGTGTAAACCCTGCAATAGTTCCCTCCTTGGGGATAACCACCGGCGCTTCCTTCAGAAAGCGCAGCATATCCTGTTTTAAAAAACGTGTTGTCTCTATACTGTCCATCCTGTTTCCCCCTTTAAAATGCCAGACGGTAGATTTCTTCTACTTCTTCCACACTGATTTTAGGATTGGAGCCCAGCCGGTCGTCCGGTCCAAAGCTTACCGTCTGTACCTCTCTTGCCAACATGGGAATATCCTCTTCTTTGACGCCAAATTCACGGATATGGGTCTCTACTCCGGCTTCCCCAACAAATGCTTCAAACTTATCTGCCGCTTCCAGAATATCCTCACATTCCCAAATCCGCTGTGCGAACAGCCGATAGCGCTTATTGTCGGGGCGATTGGAAAAGAGTCGCATCCAGGCCGGCATCAGACATGCCAACGTTGCGCCATGAGTTGCATTGTATCTGGCGCTCAGCACATGACCCAGCTGGTGCATCGGTGTAAATATCATGGTTCCTGCATTGATAAATCCGGACAGTGCTATGGTAGCTGCCCACATCATAACCCCCCGTGCCTGCAAATCACCGGGGTTGGCAAGCACAACCGGCAATGTCTCTTTTACTGCTCGAATGGCTCCTTCTTCCACATAGTCCTGCAAAATCAGGTTGCTGTCATCGCCATTCAAATAAGCTTCAATGATATGAGCCATAGTATCAATGCCGCCGCAGGCGGTCTGATACCGGGGCAATCCGGCCGTAAGAGCAGGGTCTAAAATAGCTGCCTTTGGATAAAGTGATTCCGCCCACACATAAGATTTCTGCTTCGTTTCATCATTGGTCATTACCGCGCAGAGATTCATTTCACTGCCGGTAGCAGGCAGTGTGCTGATCATCACTGTAGGCAGGGAATGTTCCGGTGGAATCTGGGTAGGATTGCTGTGACTGAATACAAACATATTGACAATATCCCCATGCTCATATAAAGCTCCGGCTGCAATGACCTTGGCAGAATCCATAACGCTTCCTCCACCAAAGCCTACCACTACGTCCACACCTAATTTCTTACACAGTGCAACACCTTCTCTGGCCGTAGAAATCAACGGATTGGCACAGATGCGGAAAAATTCCACCACGTCCACCCCATGTTCCTGCAGGGTGGCTTTCAGAAGCTCCAGCTTGTCTTGAAAAAAAGAAACATCTTCATAGGATACCACCATGGCTTTCTTCCCATACTTTGCCACTACTGCGCCTGCATCCTTCAATCCATTTTCCCTAAATTCTACAGAAACCGGATTAAAATATTGAAAATCATTCATCGCTTCGCTCCTCCTTCATAATCTCTGCCATATTCTGTGTAAGTCCCCACAGGGACTTGTATCTTGGCAACATACCACGGTAAAAGTTTGCCTCCTCTTGTTTCGGACTAGTCAGCGTTCCCGCTCCATGCGCTTTATCAAGCACAGTATAATCTTTCCAGATACCTGCTCCCACCGCGGCCAGCGCCGCCGCTCCCAAGGAAGCCGCGTCCTGTACCACTTCTGTTTTCTGTACTGGAATTCCGAATACTGCCGCGTAAATCTCTCGCCACACCTGGCTTCTGGCACCGCCTCCCACTAGCAGCAATTTTTCCTTAAGGGGAGTTTCCTTTGCCAGAACATCGTAAGCACAGCGCAGGTGAAGGGCAATTCCTTCATACACTGCCCGCACTACATCATCCTGGGTATGCCGAAGGTCCAGTCCCGCCAATAATCCCCGAACATCCGGTGATGGATCGAAGGAAGAACCTCCTGCCAGATTGGGAATGAAATATAAACCGTGGGCTCCTGCCGGTGTTCTACGGACCATTTCAGACAGTCTTTCGTACACATTCTCTGCTTCGGCTAGATTACCAAACAGATTATGAATCACCCATTCTAATGAAGAACCGGAAGAAAAGATACCTGCGCTGGGCAGATACTGTCCCGGAATACAGTGAGCAAAGGTATATGTTTTTGCTGCAAAATTCACAGAAGGCGTTTCGGCACATACCGTGACCCAGGCGGAAGTTCCCAAGGAAGCATAACCGTCACCAATTTTCTTACAGTTAGCCCCCAGCGTCATGCAGGCGTTATCCACTCCTCCGGCCACCACCGGAATCCCGGAGGGAAGTCCCAGCTCCTTTGCCGCTTCTTCACTTACCTCACCGATGACTTCCGTTGAACTAACCACTTGGGGCAGTTTGTCCAAATCAATTCCTGCGGCCTGTAAATAATCTTCTATATATTGCTCTTCCTGCAGACTGTACGCTCCACTTCCAGATGCATAAGAGCGATCTGTTATTATCTTTCCGGTCAGCCGTAAATTGATGTAATCCTTGGACCCCAGAAAACAGGCGGTTTTATCATAAACCTTTGGCAACTGTTCCTTAATCCACATTTGTTTAAACAATGCATACAGATGGCGCGGGAACCCATTTCCAGTGGTTTCGTACCAGGACTGATAATCTACTTTTTTAAAGAAATTTTCTGCCTGAGCGACTGCTCTCGTATCTGACCAGATGGGGGTGGTCTCTGTGAGCAGGTTTCCCTTCCGATCTACCGCCACAGTTCCAAGGCTGTGTCCGGAGATGCCGATAGCCCCCACGTCTGACAAGCCAAATTGAGTGTCTATCTCCCGGGTTGCTTTTCTGATATTTTCCCACCAGTCAAGGGGTCTTTGCTCGTGGTATCCTTCTGCAGGATAGAAAGTGGGATACTGTCCATATCGTGCCGCCAGCAGCTTCCCATTATCATCATACAGGCTTGCTTTGACGCCGCTGGTTCCCAAATCATATGCAAGTATCTGTTTCATCGCTTTGTCCTCCTTAATAGAGTACTTTTACATCGGCACATTCCACAGTTGAATCTCCCAGTTCCTTCATAATATTGAGAATGGAATTCATTCCAATTCCAAAACGGGAGCATCCTTCTCCAATAAGAGATACAATATCCTTCATGGTACGAACGCCCCCGGCTGCTTTAATATAGGCGTCATTTCCAACAACGGATTTGATCAGGCGAATATGCTCTGCTGTGGTGGGTTTTCCTGCCCAGCCGGTTCCGGTTTTTACAAATGTTGCTCCGGATTTCACGGCCAGTTCACTGGCTTTTTTAATCTCATCATCCGTAAGCAGGGACACTTCGATAATAGTCTTTACCGGATACCCATCTGCAGATTCTACTACTGAGCGTATATCCTTCTCTACTACATTATAGAGACCGGACTTTAAAGCACCTATATCAATTACCATGTCAAATTCCCGACAGCCCAGCGCCATCTGCTCTTTCACATCCAATAATTTTGCTGCTGTAGACACAGCACCGGAAGGGAATCCCACAGCTGCTCCAACCAGTATATCCTTTTCTCCCTTTAAAGCCTCTGTCAGCCAGGGAGTAAAGCAGGGCATTGAGAAACAACAGATAAAATGACGTTCCTTTGCAAGCTGCACCATGGCATTTAATTCCTCCTGGGTATTATCCGCTCTTACACAACTGATGTCAATCAGACGGGGAAGGGTTTCCTTATTCAGAATCATATGTATTCATTCTTCCTTTCTTTTTCATTTTTTCTTATCATAACATAATGATGTTTATATGTCAATACTGGTATTTTGTGATGAAATATTTGATTTTTTAATATATACATAATTATGTATATATATTTTGATTGCCAAATGGTTATTATTTTTTTACAGAAAAAGAGACAGGGGAATCGTTCCTGTCTCTTACACTGTTTTTATTTTACTATTCTAAAGGGGCTTCAAAAAATACTTCAAATTCATAAATATTGGCTACAATCCGCACAAGATCCAATTCCACCGGACGTTCTCTTACACTGCATACCCGGTGTACTGTTATTAATGCAGTTTTTGGCGGAACTTCCAGTAGCTGCGCTTCCTGAAATCCGGCACCACAGGCACTGATGATATCCCTGGAACCGGTAAAACTAATTCCATATTTTTCCTTTAATAATGCGTACAGACGCAGAATAGTGTCTTCATTCTCAATTCCGGGTACGTAAGAAGCGATGATATAATTCTCTTCAATACTGACGGGAACACCGTCTGCTGTACGAATTCGATGAATACATACAAGGGGCGTTCCTTCCGGTACTGCCAGAGTTCTGGCCTTCTCTTTATCGGCCGAAACAATTTCGGTATAACAGCTGGCAATTCCCACCTCATGCCCCTTTTTTTCCAGAGAATCACTGATGGAAGTCAGGCGGTTTAAGTTCTGAATCGCTTTACGACTGATAACCTGAGTGCCGAATCCCCGCTTAACTATAATATATCCATCCCGCACCAACAGCTCAATGGCCCGCCGCACCGTGGTGCGGCTGACACCGAATTCTTTCTCCAGTTCCGGTTCCGGTGGCAACAGAGAGCCTACGGGATATTCTTTGTGGACAATCTGTCTTTTTAACGCTTCATACATTCGCTTGTACGCAGCTTCCATATCTCTTTCCTCCAATTTATTCTATCAGGAAGACTCTTATAGAATAACCAAAGAGCCCTCAGACTTTGTACCGTAAGCTCTTTGGTTTGTTTCATTTATTATAGCTTTGATGGCTTTTTTTGTCAATTATTCCATTTTTTTGTTTTTTCCTTTTGCGGCTTTACTGCGCTTATTCAACACAACTCCAGCAGCAGTTCCTCCTGCAGTCAACACAACCGCCGCACCTCCTGCTACGGCCACAGGAATCACCGGGAATGATTTCTTTTCATCTTCTTTCAGCTCATTTCCCACAGGGGAGGTTCTTTCTTCCTTTGTTACGATAAAGTCTCCGGCTGCATCCTGCACGGTACCGCTTACCTCATAAACTGATCCCACCTTCGTTCCATCCTTGGATTTCAGGCACAGGGTAAAGCGAAAATTACTGTCCTCGCCCATATAAGCCACCGGCACTTCGAATTCCCAAATATCCCCGATGGGGTCAAGTCGTGTAGTAAAACGGGGGGTTCCAACACAATCCTCACCCTCCAGGATCTCAAATTCGTAAGTAAAAAGATCTTCTACATTCTCATTACACTCATTGTTCCGTACCGAGTACCACTGGTTATTTACCATAAAGCTTAAATCTGCTTTGATTATGGAACCATCCCGTAAAATAGCATCATTGGTATACGGAGAAGAAAAATCAATGGGCCAGGGATCTTCATAACGCACATCTGCAATGGTAAAGGTCATTCTGTTAAAATCCGCACATTCCGCCAGACGCTTTATTATTAAACTAGCACCGGGAATCAAAGGAACCTGAGGACTGGTGTATTTCTTATCTACCCTTCCGTAAAATTTCTGCGGTTTTCCTGATAAATCCCCTTGACGAAGAGTAGCAGTAATCGTTACCCAGGCAGGCTCTTCCCCACCTTCAAGCTGATATTCTACAAAATAATGGCCATTTTCCCAGGTCTTAAATTCCCCTCCTGCTATGGTACAGTCTCCAAGCTCTGCCGTGTAAGTAACATCAAACAATTCTTCCGGTGAACCATTTAATTCCTGTTCAAGTACCGGATACCATACACCATCGCCGCCCAGGAACATCAATGGGAAGCATACTGTTCCTCCGGAGGGAAGAATTTCATTTCCGCTGCTGGTAAGATAGCTACCCAAATCTACAATACAGTCATAAGTAACACCGCCCATGGTGATTGATGCCATCATATTCTTTGAATTCGTTCCTGTTTCACCTTCTTCTTTCTCAAGCAGCCCCTCAAATCTCTGGGCAATGCCTGATTTCTTATCCTGAATTATCCTTGCTGAGAAATCAATGGCTGCTCCGCTTGGTCCAATCACAGTATATTCCACATACCAGTGGCCGTTCTCCCAGGTTTTCCATTGTGGTTTTCCTAAAGTAATATTTTCACTGTTTACCTGTTGTGTCACATGCACAAACTGTTTCGGTGTCCCCTGTAATTCTTCTGACATAACCGGGTACCATGCACCGTCACCGCCCAGGAACATCAACGGGAAGCATACCGTTCCACCTGACGGGATTGTCTCACTTCCGCTGCTGGTAAGATATCCTTGCAGATCCACGATACAGTCATATACCGTTCCGCTGATCTTGATTGGCATGATAATCCCATCCGGCTTTGGCAGCTCTTCCGGGTCTTCCGGCTCTTTCGCACCGGCTTCCACTTTTCCTGAAAAATACTGTGTTTCTCCGGATAACTTTCCCTTGGACAAGGTTACAGAAACCTCCACCGGCATCTCCGTTTCTGCCGCATTAGTTAAAGTATATTCCACGAAATAATGACCGTTCTCCCAGGTTTTCCACTGAGGCTGCCCCAGCATCTCACCACCGCTGAAAGCGTCTATATTAACAGAAAGGACGTCAGCCGGATTTACCTGAGCCTCCTGTGCAAGCACCGGATACCAGACATCATCTCCACCTAAGAACATCAACGGGAAGCATACCGTTCCACCTGACGGGATTGTCTCACTTCCGCTG
>CAPNGW010000002.1 GCA_948665105.1 uncultured Lachnospiraceae bacterium | reverse complement strand
CCTTGGCAATGGCATCCGCGCCAAATTTCTGAGGCTCCAAAGAATTCCTGTGTACTTTTATATGGGCCAGCACCTCCACCTCATCGAAAGTGCCCACACTTTCCCAGGCCGGCTCGTTTCGCAGCGACCTCTTTCCCCGCCAGGAGCTGGGTCCTTCCCCTTGCCAGTATAGACTGTCCTTGGTTAGCACAGGCAGTATGTCCCTGTTCTGTTTCACATCGGCTTGCGCTTTCTGTTCATAGAACGATGCCGGTGACAAATCCGTACCTTCTTTTACAAGATACGGCCTCACACCGGCATTGTAAATGCTACTTTTCATTTTTCCACTGCTGTGTTCCTTTGCTTCAAACCCGTACGACATCATAATTCCCCCCTTGAATTATGTGATGTTATTGTATGTGTCCTGCTTCAAATAGCTTTTTCCGTTATAAGCTACTCTCAGTATAACTACATATCATAGGTCTTGTCAATTTCCTTTAATTCATTAAAGGTATCAATCTCCACAATATCCTCAAAGGTGCACTCCCGCACAGCCACCTTATAATGGTCTGCGTGATACTCCAAAGCCACCTGGTCCCAGTAGCGCTCCTTCCCGCCGGGGGCATGATAGACCTCCCTGATATCCTCAACCAGTCTGGCTCCATCCTCCTCGGTCCAATAGGAAATCCCAAACATATGGTAACAATTCACCCCGCCGATGGTGAGGTTGGAAATATACCCCCCTGTCGTATGGAAGCACCAGTCATCGGTCTTCTCCACCGGAACCCCCAGATAGTTGGACATGTACTGATACTTTTTAATCAGGGCGGAGTTGTACAAAAGAAGGTCCCCCTCCAGAACATACGCATTCTTCAAAAGATAGCTGGCGCAATACATGGAAGATATATTGTTGGCCTCATTGTATACGGGGTTCTCAATAAATTTAATCATGGGATACTTATACAAAAGCTGGTCAAACTGCTCCCCCAGATAGCCCCGGACCACATAAATTTCATTGATTCCCTGGGCCAGCACCGCGTCGATGAGGGCATCAATAATCCGCTGCCCCTTCACCCGCACCAGGGGCTTAGGGGTGTTGAAAGTAATGGGGGCAAGCCGGGAGCCAAACCCGGCGGCAATAAATATGGCTCGCTTGACACGGCATGGCTTTAGCACATTGTATCCCTGTTCTGTAATGATTCCATCGGCAACACAATCCATCTCGGAAAGCTCCGCCATAAGCTTGTTCACTGCTCCCACAGACAGCCCCGTCCCCTGGGCAATGCTTCTCTGAGAAACCTTCCCGGAGTGCTCCGTCAAAAACTCAAGTACATCAAACTGCTTCTTCGTAATCATGCGCATCCTTCCTTTACTACCGTGGTATTTTTACTTTTTTTCCCAGTTAAAATTTTCTTCATCCAGTACACCAGTAATTTGAACAAAAGATTCACCAGCAAAATAGCCAGGGACACAACCGCCGCACATTCCAGCTGGGTCTGGGCCTCAAACTGATTAATCATCAGTGCCACCGGCTTGTTGGCTGTGGTGGCCAAAAAGGAAACGGCAGAAATCGTCATCATACAGTTGACAAAAAAGTATGATGCCATTTCCCAGAGGGTTGCAACACTTTGAGGGATAAACACATCCTTAATCATACGGAGCCTGCCTATTCCCAGGGTCTTGCCCACCGCTTCCAGATTGCCGTTGATTTTGTTTAAGGAATTGTACATCATCAGATACGGCGAAGCAAAAAAGTGAATCATATTCACCATAATTAAAATGGCAATGGTCCCGTAAATAAAGCTTCCCTTAAACACAATCACATAGGAAAGGCCCAGAACAATGCCGGGAATCGCCGCGGAGGTGATGGCAATCAGGTGCAAAAGCCTGGATGCTTTTGACTTCATTCGGGCTGTAAAATAAGCTGTGATAAAAGAAATTACCACACCCAGCACAGAAACCAGTACCGCAATCAGAATTGAGTTCATTAAATACCGCCCGGCGTTCATGTTAAGGGCCTGCTCCATATTTTTCACGGTAAATGCCAAATCAATGGGATAATTTCTGGCAAATCCCAAAAGTATAAAGGATACAATGGGAAACAGAACGCACAATGATACCAGCCCACAGTACAGGTAAGAAGCAAGGTGAAAGACCTTATTTGTGGAGGCTTCAAAGCTCCGGGTCACATAGGTGGAATTTCCCCGGTCCTTGTTCATAAGGTCAAAGACAAAGGCCACCACGGCAGGAATCAAAAGGACGACGCCGTAAACGGCCCCACGCCCGAAATCCAGCTGGCCGATTACCTCCTGATACATCAGAACCGGAATGGTGGAGAATTTCCCACCCACCATCAGCGGTACGCCGTAATCCGTCACTACAAGGGTAAATACCGCAAACACCACAGAAATTAAGGGCTTTCGCAGATAGGGAAGGGTGATTGCTGTAAACTGCCGCCACCGGGGGATTCCAAGAACCGCCGCCGCTTCATAGGGGGAGCGATCCTCATATTTCAAAACATCCTTCATCATAAGGAAGGCCACCGGGAATGCATACATCACAGAGCCTGTGACAATACCCCACATACCATAAATATTTCCATCCAGATTGAAAAGCCGGGTAAGGAGGCCATTGTTTCCCAATAGCACAATCAAGCCCATGCCATGGGAGATGGAGGGAATCAGCATAGGCAGCACCAGAACCAGATTCCACATATTCTTCCACCGGATACCGGAGCGTTCCACACACATGGCCAGAGCATAGGCGATAACCAATGTAATAGCCGTGGCTGTCAAAGCCACGAGAACGGAATTTTTTACCGCCTGGGGAAAGCTTGTACTGGCCACTACCTTGCTAAGGCTCCCGCCGTCGATGTAAGCCAGCATCCGCACCAGCGGAAATATCACCAATATGACAAATATGAATCCCAGCAACAGCTTCAGTCCGCCTGACGCGCGATAGTACTGCCTTTTTTTCATCACAACTGTTTTTTGCATGTCCAAGCCCTCACCTTACATATTTCACAAGAGAATCAATTTTTGCCTGGAGATTTTGAAGCACGAAGGTCCGCACATAATCATTGGCCGGTGAATCAATAATCTCCTCCGGGGTGGCAAGCTGCACCACCTTCGCCTCCTCCATGACCATAATCCGGTCAGAAAGCGCAAATGCCTCCTCCTGGTCATGGGTGATATAAATCATGGTGGTGCCGAACTCCTTCTGGAGCTTTTTCAGCTCCTTCCTAAGCATGAGACGTGTATCTGCATCCAGGGCCGACATGGGCTCATCAAAGAGAATTACGTCGGGATTTAAGACCAGTGTTCTGGCTATAGCCACACGCTGCTGCTGTCCGCCGGAAAGCTCGTGGGGCTTTTTTGCCATATGCTCCTTAAGACCCATGTGCGCAATCATGGCCTCCGCCTTGCTTCTGGCCTCCTGCCTGGTGGCTTTTTTGATTTTCAGGGCGTATTCCACATTCCCCAGAACGGTCATATTTTCAAAAAGAGCATAATTCTGGAACACAATGCCCATGCCGCGCTCTGCAGCCGGGGTATGGGTAATGTCAACGCCGTCCTTGTAAAGCAATCCTTCCGTGGGCTTGAGAAGTCCGATTAAAATCCGAAGCAGGGTCGTCTTACCACAGCCCGAGGGGCCTAAGATGGAGAGAAATTCTCCCTCCTGTACCTGGAAGCTCACCTTATCCAGCGCACACTTTCCGTCAAAGCTCTGTACCAGGGATACTGCTTCCAGTTTATGACTGGTTTTCACCATTGTTCACACTTCCCTTCCTAGTGATTCCACTTCTCCAACAGCCTGGCTTTTTCTTCCGAGGTATTGTTGCTCATATCTGCATAGCTGATGTCGGTGGGGTAATTCTCAATTTCAGGGGTTATATCCTTAAAAATCTTCTCGGGATAAAATTTCTCGTTGGTTTCCTTGCCGTATGTATTGATCATAAAGTCAAATACTTCCTTCACACAAGCGCGCTCTTCCTTCCCGCTGATTATCGCCTGCCCGTACATGGAGTAGGGAGAGCCTTCCGCAAAATAGAGAATCTCCAGATTGGCTCCTTCATTGATGGCAGTGACTGCCTGCGCCGTCATCCCTAAGCCAATTCCCACCTCTTTATTCTTCAGGGCATTGATGGGACCGGAGCCAGAGGAGGTATAGGACAGGATATTCTCTGTAAGGCTGTCAAAATAGGCAAAAGCTGCGTCCTCTCCCATGGAGTTGACCAGGGATTTCAAAAACATATATCCGGTACCGGAGGATTTGGGGCTGGGCATGGAAATCTGACCCGCGTATTCCGGCTTCAGTAAGTCCTCATAGCTTTGGGGTACCGGCAGATTCTTTTCGGCCAATACATCGGGATTGATAACGATGGCTCCGCCGTTCTTAAGCTCCGGGAGATAGAAGCTGCTGGTGATGGCGTCCTCGGTATAGACAGAGGTGTCATAGTCAGACACATCTGCCAAGACACCTGCAGTCGCCAGCTCCTCCAGGTAGGAATACTCCAGGTCATAGGTGATGTCGCAGTCTGTCTCCTTGCCCTCTGCGATGAGCTGAGCCGCATGGCTTCCGGTATCCTTGTATTCCACAACACAGTCATAATCGGGGAATTCTTTCTCGAGCCGGGCTTTCAAATCGTCTACCCGATAGGACTCGGCACTGGTGTAGATTAATACCTGTTCCTTTTTGGAGCCGCAGCCAGAGAGGGCCAGCAGGCCTGTGAACAGGGCTGCCGTTAATACTACGGGGAATACACGTAACTTTTTCATTTTTCTCATTTTGTTTTCCTTTCTTGTTCAAAACAGCTATTTGACAGTGACAGTACTGAACAGAATACTCTGTAACTTTATGCAAAATTTGCAAAAATAAAGCGCGTGTTCAAAATGGCGCTTTATTTTTGCTTGATTGAACTTATTATACATAATACGCGATGGAAAGTCAAATTCTCTTTTTATCTTTTATTGTTCTATGGAACAGTGGCTTCCATTAAATCCCCTATATTCCCCATTCTTACCTCTCACAACCACTCCCTCAGTCTTCTTCTTAATATCTTCCCATTTGATGTTTTGGGAAGCTCCTCCACCTTCTTTATTAATTTGGGCCTCTTATTATCTTCCACAAGCTCTTTTATATGGCTCACCAGCCTTTGTTCCTCATATTCTTCTTCGGGTACAACAAACAGTACCGGTATCTGGCCACACATTGTGTCCTCTTTCGCCACAAGGGCGCATTCTTTTATTTCGGAACACTTTATAATAATTGCCTCCACTTCTGCAGGAGAAATTTTTATGCCCTTGTAATTAATAATATCATCTGCACGTCCCAGTACGTATACCAAACCCTCTGCGTCTATATAAGATATATCAGAGGTATATATATATCCGCCATGCATAACCTCCCCGGTAAGCTCCGGCTCACCTATATACTCCTTCATATTCATAGAGCCTGCAACAGCCAAACGTCCGGTATACTCTCTTCCCCTTTGGGTAATCTCTTCCCCCTCTTCATCCACCAGGATAAAACGCGCGTTCACGCTGGGATGTCCAATACAGCCTTCCCCAACCCTTTCATGGTTAAAGTCCAAGGAGCAGGTTCTTCCCGCTTCCGTAGAACCATAAAAGTTATATAGCCTGCTCTCCGGAAAGGTGCTGCGTAATAAATCCTTCACATTTTCTGAAAGCATTGCCGTCCCCAGCTGTACGAATCTGATTTGCTCTCTGTAATCCTTCAATTTTCCTTTGGAAAGCTTCATCAACACCTGGGCCGCGCTGGGAGATAAGTCCAAGGCTGTAACCTGGTATTGGCCTATTAACTGAAAGATTCTTTTTATTTGAAGCACACCATCACAAACCACCACCGAACTGCCATGTACAAGGTTGGCGTATACCGTTCTCAGCCCGTGAGAATGGCTCAAGGGCAAGGGGACCAATTCTACACTGTCCTCCTCCATTTGGGTTCCGCAGATAATATTTTCCGTGATGGCAATATTATTGCCATGTGTAATTGCGATTCCTTTGGATTCTCCGGTAGTTCCGGTGGTGTAGAGAATCTCAGCCACCACATCCTTCCGGGGAAATCCCTCCGGTGCAGGCTGATTGCCAGCATCACCTTGAAAGGCAGAGTACAGCTCTTCCTTATCAATCTCATAATCCCCCCTGCCTATCAATGATGTTGTGCCCAGCTTCCTTTGAAGCTCCCAGATTCGTTCCAAAGGCGCCTGCATTTCCACAGGCACACTAATCAGGCCCGCGTACTGGCAAGCCAGACATTTCACAATAAACGCCACATCCTGAGAACATTCCACCAACACATAATCACTGATGGCAAATCCCTCGCCCAGCACTGAAGCCTTAAGGACAATCAGCCTCCATAATTCTTCGTAGTTCAGAGATAGCTTCTCATCTGCAACCGCCAGCCTCTTTGCCCTGCTCCTGCTATGCTTATAAATTGCTTCCAACACAGATGTATACATTTCTCTCTCCTAAAGCTGCTGTATCAGCTTCCAAATCGCTTCTACCGTATCAAAATTTTCCGGCACAATATCCTCCATATCAATTTCCACCTGAAACGCCTCTTCCAGGTCAGAAATGATTTGCACCAGCTCCACGGAATCAATGATTTTGTCTGTGACAAGCTTCACTCCCTCCAGCTCACCAATGGTGGGGCAAATCTCTCTGATAATTTGTACAATCTGTTCCATTCTCTTGTTCCTCCTTTAAAATGCATTGTAAATAAAAGTTGATGTATCATAACCTGGCCCATAGATACCTAAAATCAAAATAGAAAAAATCGCGATGTAAAGCAATGCGTACCGCATTACAATATTCTGCTTCGCCACCTTTTCCCGAATAGAGCATCTTTCCTGCAGCATGCTGACGCTCCATAAAATACCAATGGAGGCCAAGGCTATCATCATATTCTCTCTGCCCAAACCGAATTGAAATATGTGTCCACTAAACAGTGATTGATATTGCAAATCTGTGGTTATTTTCTTTATAATATGCCCCGCCACCTGCAAATCCGGAGCCCGAAAGAAAATTCTTCCTATACAGCACAGGAAAAAGGTTCTGGACATCTGAAATAATTTCCACCAAAATGCTTTTGTTGGAATATGTAATACGGATGTGAGCCTGGAGATTCTTTCAGAAAAAACCGTACCTCCGATTGTCAGGCACCCATGGAACAATCCCCAGAAAATAAAGGTCCATCCGGCGCCATGCCAGACACCGGTGGCCAGCCAGACAATGGCAACAGGAAAGCTCGCCGCAAATTTTTTTCTGACACCGGAGCCATATTTCACTCCTAATTTTTTACTTGATTTTTTTACAAAGGATGAATTGGAAATGGGTAGAAACAGGTAATCCTTAAACCATGCTCCCATAGAGATATGCCATCTCTGCCAGAACTCCGGTATGGTTTTTGCAAAATACGGATGATTGAAGTTCTTCTCAAGATGGATTCCAAGAATCTCAGAAATCCCCCGGCAGATATCCATACAGCCGGAGAAATCAGCATACGTTTGAATGGAATAAAACGCCAGCGTTAATAGAAATACCCCCCCCCGGTATTTTGGTAGTCTGCAAAAACGTTATCAACAAAAATACCGAGACGGTCAGCAATTACTAGCTTTTGGAAAAGTCCCCATAAAAATAACTCAAAGCCAGACACCATTTGACGAAAATCATAATGCCTTCCTTTGAAAAATTCCGGAGCCAGCTTATTATAGCGCCCAATGGGGCCTTGTACCACATGGGGGAAAAACGTTGTAAATGTTGCATACTTAAAGAAATTATGCTCCGCAGGATATTTTTTCCAGTAGATATCCAGGATATATCCTACGGACATAAAAGTGTAAAAAGAGATTCCCAGGGGGACGATGATACTTTGTACTTGTATCATGTCCACTCCTGCAATACCATTAATAATACCAATACCAAAATTTGTATATTTGGCATATGCAAGAAGTCCAAATACCATTAAGAGCACAGGTATGAGAATTCCTTTTTTCTGTCTCTTATACGCTACCTTGATTTGGTTTTTCTCTTCCCTTGAAAGGGGTTCCCCTTCCAGCTCCCTGCTCTGGCAGAGGTCCTTCTTTTCCAATAAAAGTGCTGCAAACCATGTCAAAAGAGTGGTTGCTGTTATGAAAACAAGTGGTATTACGCCATTGGAGGCATAGAATATGATATTTGCAATGAGCAGTACCTTCCACTGCCAGCTCTTTGGCACTATATAGTAGACAAAAATCAGTGCAATAACAAATATAAAGAAAAGTAATGATGTGTAAGACATCTTTGGTATCCTCCGCTGCATAAAATTATCTTTTTATGATAGCATAATTCTGTGTTTCTTCAATCAGCTCTCCCCCCAGTTGTATGAACGCCTCTATATCTGCATCATTTTTTCTCCATACCACATAATCACAGTTATTTTCTTCCAGAAATGTCCATATTTCTTCTTTGGTTATCCGCTGTTCATTTATTAATTGAAAAATTTGTTCTCCCTGATATATATAACCATATCTGCCATATACCATTTTCACGCGGCTGCTATATTGGCGCAGATACAGAACCAATCCGCCATCTGCCATCACAAGGGGTGGTTCTTCTGAATCTTCATTTAGAATCTGGCACACTTGAACAGCTTCATTGGGCAGCTTATAAGTATTCTCTGCAAGCACAGGATGTCCCACCTTAGGATATATGGTCCCTGTCAGCAAAATATACAAGCCACCAACCCCTCCTGCAATCATACTCCCCTTCCTGTCCCGAAATGCGCAAGTCAAAAATGTCATAGCCAGAGCCATATACACCTCTGGAAACATTGTATAAATCAGCCGTACCCCTGTGCTTGCATTTTTTAAAAATACAAAGGCAAAGTAATAAAATACCGGATTCCAAATAATTATGTAACTAACCAGTGCATACTTTATGAGAAATCGTACATTCCTTTTTTTTCTTCCCCGCCAACATATAATCAAAAATCCACCAAGATACAGCCATTGTATTTTAGTCCCATTCCAGTAAAGAGAAAACGCCTCTCTTATCATAGTCACAGCCTGGGGGAACAGCTTCTGAATATACTTAGGGGAAAACAAAATCCCTTCCCCTCTCATCCACATATAGTAAAATGCCACCATGGAAATCAATATGCCTGTCAGCAGTAAAGGTACCACTGTCTTTACTTTATGCCTTTTTAGCTTGGCAACTGCTGAAACAATAACCATAAAAACAGAAAGTCCAACGCCCATCAGGCTCATGGCACAGGCCGACGCCATAATCAGGAACAGGCATACCGTTTTCTTTAATTTTATCTCTTTCATTTTGATTAAAAAACAAAATAAAAACGGCAATATAATGGTTACCATCACAGCTTTTCCCTGCCAGACCACAATCGTCAGGCGATATGTTACCGTATAGATAGAATAAGCGCCGAAGGTAAACAGCAGGCTCAGCCATAGCAAAAACTGAACCGTCCTTTTCCTGTTCTTTCCGAAAATCGCCCTACCTATTAAAAGATATGCCATATACGCCATAGGTACAAGTAGTATTGGCAGAATTGTATGTGCTATGGCAGCCACATGAATACCTGAAATTTTTCCTAAAAATGAGAGATAAAAATTCCAGGAGGTCAATATACGTTTTAACGATATGGCTCCCTCAAGCCCTGTATATGGATCCAGCTGTGCTATGCGGTCTGTAGAAAGTGTGTCCAGAGACAGTGCTATATAAGAAGCATCATCTGCACTTGATTCATAAGTTACCCCAAACACCAATATAAGAATCTGCGCTGCGATTATAGTAATCAGCAGGATTTCCTTCCAGCCAAATCTCCTTATTTCTTCTTTCAGCATAACCACTTTCAGAATCATATACTGGCCGTATTTAATCAAAGCAAGCATGGTCAAAGCAATGATAATTATCAGAAATATCACGGAAAAAATGCTAAAGCTCATTCCAAGCATAGCCATGGGCACACACAGTATCTGAAAAAGCGCCCAGAGAATAATGTTTCCCCATAGATAACTCTCGGCCATGCTAATTCTTCGTCTGTTAATTAGTATTTTCTCACCCGCCATTCCAATTACCCCAGGCACTGCCAGCAAAAATACCAATAATATCAAAAGCCCCATCGTTCCTCTTTACCTTTCATTCTGCTTTATTCCTGCTCTCACTATAAACCTGGCTCTATACTAAAAAATTATATCAAATAAACATATTTTATAAGGCCATCCTCCTGGAATCCATATCTTTTGTACAATTCTATAGCCTCCCTATTTTCTGTACTTACCCATAATTCAAATTTATTTATTGCTTGAAAATAAGTGGCAAGCCAGGTTTCCAGCAATTCCCTGGCAACACCTTTTTTTCGAAATTCCGGATATACAAAGATATATTCCAATACAGATTTTTTATTTTTCGTTTCATGAATCAACGCACCTTCTATTCTATTTGCCTGATTATAATAAAAAAATTGTTTATCCGCATATTTCTCTTCCATTTCATCCTGAGATACCAGATGGTCCGTCAACACATTAAAGTTTTCTTTTATGCCATCCCAGACTTCATGTATTGCTCCTGCTTTTTTCCTAACGGAGTTCCCACTTTTTACATCATGAATATTTTCACTTTTTAAGATATATCTTTTATAAATACCTATTTGTCGAAAATTTTCTTTTATAAATCTCTCATCTATCCCTTCTTCCAACTGATTCTTCGTAAATATCTCGCAGGCAACCGGCTTATCCAATCTTCTTACTTCTATGGGTACATCCAATCCTTTGTAGAAAAAGTAAAAAGAAAAGTGTGCTTCATACTCCACAAAAAGGCTAATCCCTGCCTCCCCCTCCATGTAAAAAACTTTCTTTTCTCTCATCAGCTTTTCAAGCTCTTCCGGAAACATCAAAAAATTAGATATTATTCTCCTGTTCTTCTTCTTAAACGCTTTTAATATTGAATAAAATTCCTCGCCGTTTTCTATCCTTATCATCATTTGATATCCTATTCACCTAAAACTGCATATAAGCAAAGCCTTCCAACGAATACCCGCTTCCATATATCCCAAACAAAATGATAATCCAGGTAATCCCGAAATAAACCATCCATCTGGTCACTACATTTCTTTGCTCTAATATGACCGAAACGCTTTTTCTCTTTTGATGCAGTATATGCACCAAAAGCCCGGCAATCAAACATATCACCAAAACCACATAGTCCTGCTCTGTAAGCTGTAAAAGCCAAATTTCAGTGTTTTCTATTGCACTTACCTGGAATTCAAATAAAATCTTTTTTATGATTATAACTGCCTCTCTCAATCCTGGCGCCCGGAACAGAATGTCCGCCAAGCACACGATGGAAAAGGTTCTGATATAGCAAAAAAATCGAAACCAACGTTTTTCCTTAGTGATTCCCCACCGATTCCTTATCTTTTCAAAAAGGGGGTCCAGAAAATCAGAGAGTACCATTATTACGCCGTATACCCCCCCCCAGGTAATAAAGTTCCACTCAATCCCATGCCATAAGCCGGTGGAAAACCACACCAGCATAGTTGCAAGGTATAGTGTAAGCTTTTTGCCTCCCTGCTTTCCAAATATCCTCTGTCCTTGCTTCCCTATGTTTCTTCCTGTCTGAGACATTGCAAAGGGAAACATCAGGTAATCCTTGAACCAGTCGCCCAAGGTTATATGCCATTTTTTCCAAAATTCACTGATTGAAACAGAAAAGTACGGACATTTAAAATTCTCTGCCAGCTTTACGCCAAAGGTTCTGCTGATGCCAATGGCGATATCCATGTATCCAGAGAAATCTGCATACAACTGAATTGCATATGCAATGGTTCCGACTGCCAAAAAGCTTCCTGCCTGATTACCAAAATCACCGTAAATCTGATTCACAAAAATTGCCAGCCTGTCTGCAATCACCAGCTTTTTAAACAATCCCCAGACCGCTCTCTGCAATCCGGCTTTTACCTCAAAATAATTCCAGTGTATCTCCTGAAATAATTGCTCCCTTAACGCATCCACGCGGTTGATTGGTCCCTGGAGCAATGAGGGAAAATACATAATTGTAAGTGTGAACTTAAAAAAATTGGAATCTGCCGGATATTTTTCCCTGTAAACATCTATGCAATAGCCAATCATGACCAATGTATAATAAGAAATTCCCAAAGGAATCAGGATGCCCAATGCGCCTTCCTGAATGAGAGAAAGCTTTTTTGCCAGCTTGAGTGCGAGAATAACTGTCAGCAAAAGGAAAAGCAGGACCCCTATGACCCATTGCTTTTTCTTCTTAAAGTGATTCTTAAGCTTCTTTTTTTCCTCCCTGCTGATATCCTTCTTATGAAAAAGCTCTCTCGCCTCATCCTCATGGAGCTTCTCAATGATTTTAGCGGCAAAAAAGCTGACACTGATTGCTATCATCAAGTAAATGAAATGCCATGGGGAAGAATGTCCACAGAACACCATACTGGCAGCCAGCAATACCATCCATCTTCGTCTTTGATTAACCAGATAATATATTCCTAAAACCAGCAAAAAGAATATCCCAAATTCAACAGACGCAAACTGCATTTTGAAACCTCATCTACTGCTCTTCCACCAGCCTCTTTACCAGTGCGATAATTGTGTCCTTGTTCTCAAAGTTTTCATGAACGACATATTTCGCATCAATTTCAATATCAAATTCCTCCTCCAGCTCTGAAACAATATTGATAATTTCAAAAGAATCTATAATACTGTCCTTGGTGAGCCGGTCTCCCTCGTATGAGAGGATTTCTTCATTCACCTCTCCTAAAATTTCCAAAATTCTTTCTTCCATTTTTTTCTGCCTTTCTTACCTGATATCTATAAGTATTGTTTCAATGCTACCCTGTCTGTTTTTCCATTGGCATTCATCGGCAGCTTATCCAGCTTAATCACCTTACCCGGGTACATATAGTCCGGCACCAGATTCTTAATACCATTTATAATGGTTTCCTTCTCTAAATCCTCTTCTATAAAGAGAACAATCTTGCTTCTCTTTTCATCATACAAGCAGCAGCAGGAGGACATCCCCTCCATGGAGGAAACAGCATTCTCAATTTCTCCCAGTTCGATTCGGTGCCCCATATGCTTAATCTGGAAATCCTTTCTGGACAGATAAATCAGTTCCCCGTACTCGTTATACCGCACCAGATCTCCTGTTCGATAAATCCATTCCAGATAAGCTTTATTCAAGGGGTTTTGTATGAACGCCTCCCTGGTTTTTTCGGGATTATTATAATAGCCAGGAGACAGGCAGGTCCCCCTTACGCAGAGCTCGCCAATCTCGTCACCCTTCACCAGCTCATCCCCCTCATTCAGCACAAGAATCCCGGTATTTCCCATGGGAGTGCCAATGGGCAAAGGCTCATTGTCCTCAAATTTCCGGTCTACCACATAACAGGTACATGCGTCTGTAATCTCGGTGGGGCCATACAAATTGGCATACAATACATGCGGCAAATATTTTCGCCATATATTCAACTGCTTATTTGGCATTACCTCTCCACAGAACAGTACCTTACGCAAAGTTTCCGAGATATCTACATTCCGAAAAGCCTTTAATTTGGAGACCATGATAAGGGCGGAAGGAACCCAGAAAATAATATTTATCCGCTGGTTCTTTAAATATTCCAAAAGCAGTACCGGCTGTCCAAACAGCTCCTTTGGAATGATATGCATGGTTGCCCCGGCCTTTAAGGTGCAATAAATATCTAAAATGGAATTGTCAAAATAAAAAGGTGCCTGATTTCCAAAAATTTCCTTTTCAGTAATATCAAATTTATCTGTGATATAATCCGTATAGTCAATCACTGACTTGTGGCAGATTGTAACCCCCTTGGGTGTTCCTGTGGAGCCCGATGTAAACAGTACGTACAGCAAATCCGTATCTGTCATTCTCTCCCTGATATTTTCAAGCTGCTCTGTCAATATCTCTGCCTGCGCCGCCTCCTGAAACAGTAATACGTGTTTGGCAAACGCCGTTTCTTTTACGAGGTGAAGATGCTCCTCATCCGTAATCATCATTTCCGGCTGCAGAGTCTCTAAAATCTTATTTATTCTGGAAACCGGCATATGAACATCTATGGGGGTATAGAAATTTCCACTGTAAACGATGCCCATAAAGGAAATCAGCACATCGATTCCCTTGTCAAGGAACACTACGATTGGCCGCTTGTATACCCCCTGTGCCGTTTTTATAATACTGCTTCCCACTGCTTTTGCCGTTTTTTCTAATTGGCCATAGGAAATCTGTTTCTTTTCCTCCGAAAATACAATTTTTTCCGGAAAGCGGCTTGCAGAATTTTCCAAATAATCTAAAATTGATATCTGCATTTTTCTTCTCCCCTATTCCTCATCACTGCACCACAATTCCCCCAAGAACTCTCACCTCCTGGGCTTCACACAGCAACAGCGCTTTCTCCATCTCCTGGTAATGGGTAAGGTTCTCTCTGACCACAAAAACAGCGTTTCCAATATCGGACATACATTTCAGCGCTGCCGCATCAGAAACAATATTGCTCTCATATACAGCCTCAATTCCCTCGCCCTTCAGTTGTCCGATTATCTCATTTATTTCTTCCATTGTGCCCTCATCCACACTCCCGGAGGCCAAAAACACACGGCTTATATTCTCTCTTTTTAATAGCAGAGCCATATTCGTCACAAGCATATTGCTTAAGCTTTCCGGCGTAAATTTATCCCTGTCCTTTTTTGATGCAATCCAGGTATCGATGCCGGAAAACAAACGTTTTCTGGAGGTACCTTCGATCTGCCGAAAGCCAAGCACACGCATATTGTATATGCGCCGTAATTCTTCGGAGGACTTGATTCTGGGATCAAACATATAGCGCAGAGCAACCCAAATACAAGCCAGGAAAACTCCTGTGAAAAGTCCCAAAGCCATGGCTTTCTTACTAAGGGCGGGCCTTCTTGGCATCTGCTCCTCAATGACCGGCTCCTCCTGGTCTTCATCCTCCCCATACAGCATGCGCAGTTGTAACTCACTAAACCCCTCGGTTGCGTTATCGATTGCGTCTTGCTGCACATTAATAGAGGTCTGAAGATTTAGCTGCTTGTCAATGAGCTTTTCATCCAGTACCACACTGGAATAACGGTTCAGGGGCTTTAGCTGCTGCTCCCCCAGCTGTTGGGCAATCCTGGCACTATATATTTCCAGGGCCTTCTGCACCGCATCCGCCAGCTGCTCTGCCTGGGACGCGTCAGCGCCCGTCACCGAAACGACAAAATATTTGTCACTGCTCCGTTTTAATTTGCTTAACTGGTCTTCGTCGTACAAAAACCCCATCTTTATATTCATATCACTATTCGTACATTCTATCAGTTCCCCAATGTATCCGTCATTCAGTGGAGAATTCCATTCCTCTCTTATATCCTCCACAATCCTGTTGGACGTAATATAGTTTCTGTAGGTATTGGTCAATATATCGCCGTTCCCACTCTCTGTAGGCGTTGAATCTATAAAGTATTCCAATGTAACTACATTCTTTTCATACGCATTGATATTCATCAAAACGGATTTCTTTTGATATTCCCGCTGCTCCAAAAGCTGTGCTTGTCCGATTTGCACCTGGACAACTTCCTGACTTTCCTCCTCTGTCAAGACTTCCTCTTCTTCGGGCTCCACGGGCTCAACAGGCACGGAGGCTGCTTTGATTGCCCTTAGGTAGAATATCCCTGTCACCAGCAGCACAAACACCACCGCAAGCACAAGAACCAGCCGCCATGACTCCACTATTTTCCACAGAATATCGCTTATTCTTACTTCCCGTTCCTCCGACTGCCTCCAAATCTCCCGACTATTTTCCATCAGTCTTTCCTCCACACCATCTTATTTACGATGCCCACATAGCTCTGTATAATTTTTATCACTTTCCCACTTACATTTTCTTCCACGTAATCCGGAACCGGTGTACCACTATCCTCATTTTCCACCATCTGCACCGCAAGATTCACAGCCTGAAGCACCTGCTGGGTCCCAATACCGGCCAGCACAAAGTTTCCTTTATCCAGGGCCTCGGGACGTTCCGTGCTGGTACGGATGCAAACGGCCGGAAATGTATGTCCGATGGAGCCGAAAAAGCTTGACTCCTCCGGAAGTGTTCCACTGTCACTCACCACCGCAAAGGCGTGCATCTGAAGATGGTTATAGTCGTGAAAGCCCAGAGGCTCATGCATCCTCACCCGATGGTCCAGCTGAAACTCCCGCTGCGTAAGAAACTTTTTGCTTCTTGGATGGCAGGAGTACAGGATGGGCAAATCATAGCTCTCTGCCAGGGCATTGATGGCCGTAAACAGCTGCTGAAAGTTCTCCTCTGTATCAATATTTTCCTCCCGATGTGCGGAAAGAAGAATATATTTTTTATGTGAAAGCCCCAGCTTTTCTAAAATATTGCTGGCCTCTATTTTTGCTAAATTGCTCCGCAGCACTTCCGCCATGGGTGAGCCGGTAACATAGGTTCTCTCCTTTGCCGTTCCTTCGCTGTTCAAATACCGTCTGGCATGCTCGCTGTAGCACAGATTCACATCCGCAATATGGTCCACAATGCGGCGGTTCGTCTCCTCCGGCAGGCACTCGTCAAAGCAGCGGTTGCCGGCTTCCATATGGAAGATGGGAATGTGAAGCCTTTTTGCGCTGATGGCGCTGAGACAGCTATTGGTATCCCCCAGGATAAGCAAAGCGTCCGGCCTGACTTCAACCATCAGCTTATAGCTTTTGGCAATAATATTTCCGATTGTTTCACCTAAATCTGCTCCCACGGCATCCAGGTAATAATCCGGCTCCCTTAATTGTAAATCTTCAAAAAACACCTGGTTTAAGCTGTAATCATAGTTCTGGCCCGTATGCACCAAAATCTGCTGAAAATATTTGTCGCACTTTTTTATCACTGCCGACAGCCGGATAATTTCCGGCCTTGTTCCTATAATTGTCATTACCTTTAATTTATTCATCTTCCCTTTTCCTCTGGCGTCTCCTGGACCTTTAAGAAATAAGTATCCGGCTTCTTCGGGTTAAAACACTCATTACACCACATAAAGGTCACCAAATCCGTGTCTCCCTCATTGATAATATTATGTGTGTAGCCTGTGGGAATATCTACCACCACAATTTCATCTCCATTTACAGTATATTCAATAATTTCATCGCTGTCTACCCTTCGAAATTGAATTCGGCCTTTTCCACTGACAACAACAAATTTTTCATTCTTCGTATGATGCCAGTGCTCCCCCTTTGTAATCCCGGGCTTTGAAATATTCACAGAGAATTGGCCTCTGTCTGCCGTCTTAAGAATCTCCGTAAAGCTTCCCCGCTCATCCTTGTGCATGGTTAGCGGATAGCTAAACTGCTCCTTTGGTAAATAGCTTAAATAAGTGGCATAAAGCTTCTTCTCAAGGCCACCCTCTGTCATATCCGGTACCCAAAGCTCCTCTCTGCTTTGTCGGAAGGAATAGAGAAGCTCTACAATCTCACCCAGGGAGACTGTATGTACGGTGGGCACAAAGCCGTAACCGTCCTCATCCAGATGGGGCTGCCCCTTTAAGGCCTCCAGTAATTCTTCCACCAAATCATCAATATAAACCAGCTCCAGCACAGCCCTCTTATCGTTTACCTGTATGGGTAAATCATGGGCAATATTATGGCAGAAGGTGGCTATTACAGAATTATAATTTGGCCGGCACCATTTTCCAAATACATTGGAAAAGCGGTACACATACACAGCCGCTCCGGTCTCTCTTCCATAAGCAAGCAGCAAATCCTCCCCTGCTTTCTTGCTCCGCCCATATGGGTTGTCCAGGGACGCCTGGATGGAGGATGAAATCATCACTGGACATTGATTTTTATGCTTTTTGAGTGTATCCAGCAAAAGGGAGGTGAAGCCAAAGTTTCCTTCCATAAATTCATGCTCTTCCCTGGGTCTGTTTACACCTGCAAGATGAAACACAAAATCACACCCGGAGCAATATGCGTCCAACAGACTGCTGTCGGAATCCATATCATATTCGTAAATCAATATATCATCCGACAGGCCCCGGGTTTTATCCTTCCCGGTTCGGATATTATTTAAGGTGGCTATTAAATTTTTACCGATAAACCCCTTTGCTCCCGTAACTAATATCTTCATTTGTTTTTCTCCTGGGCCTTTAATTCTTCCTGAATATACGCCAGTTCCAACAGCTTCGCTTTCACCTGCTCCACGTTAAGACGCTGTGTATTGTTGGAATTAAATTCAGATAATCCGCTTCTTTCCTTATCCCCTTCTTTAAAATACTTATCGTAATTTAAGTCTCTCTTATCACATGGCACCCGGTAAAATGCTCCCAAATCAGAGGCATGGGAACATTCCTCGCTGGTTAAAAGCGTTTCATACATTTTTTCACCGTGGCGAATTCCAATCACCTTGATTTCGTGGCCAGGATGGAACAATTCCACCACCGCCTGGGCCAATACCTCAATGGTGCAGGCCGGTGCCTTCTGTACCATTATATCACCAGACTGGGCATTTTGGAATGCAAAGATTACCAGCTCCACCGCCTCCTCCAGGCTCATGATAAACCTGGTCATTGTGGGCTCAGTCACTGTTATGGGATTCCCCTGACGTATCTGTTCAATGAACAGAGGAATCACGGAGCCCCTGGAGCACATGACATTTCCATATCTGGTACAGCAGATGCTTGTCTTTTCGGGGTTGACTGTCCTGGATTTTGCCACGATTACCTTTTCCATCATGGCTTTTGATGTTCCCATGGCATTGATGGGGTAAGCCGCCTTATCTGTGGACAGGCAAATTACCTTTTTTACTCCTGCCTGAATTGCCGCCGTCAAAACATTGTCTGTTCCGATTACATTGGTTTTGACTGCCTCCAGGGGGAAGAATTCACAGGAAGGCACCTGCTTCAATGCCGCCGCATGGAAAATATAGTCCACACCATACATGGCATTCTGGACGGAGCCCAAATCCCTTACATCGCCGATAAAGAATTTAATCTTGTTGCTGGCCTCCGGATATTTTGACTGATACTCATGCCGCATATCATCCTGCTTCTTTTCGTCTCTGGAGAAAATTCGGATTTCCTTTACATCTGTATTCAGAAAACGGTTCAGCACCGCATTTCCAAAAGAACCTGTTCCTCCGGTAATTAAAAGTGTCTTTTCCTTAAACATATTTTTTCCTCTTTTCTATTCGCTTTGGGGCAAGCATTCGCCCATGCAATATTTCTCACAGAAGGGTTAAGGGACCAATTCCCTGCCTTGAAATACGACTCCCTGCCCATCCATAATTGTAATACTTATGCGTTTCCCTTTGAAAGAGCCCTGGGAAAGACAGATTACATTTCCTTCCATCACTGTCTCTAAGGGTTCACCCTCCGTTCCCAGAACCTCCACGGAATACTGCCATCCGTCCCCCTTGTAATCATCGCTGAGCAATACTTCAAATTCCAGCCTCCTGGCTTCCAAAAGCCGGCAGGCAATTCCATATATGCATTGCTTATCCTCCTTCATCTTCTCCTGGTAGCTGTCGTAAAAAATACCCTCATAGCTTGTACTGCGGTATTCCCCTCCCAGCACCCTTGTAAACTTCTCTGCCCCTGATTCCATTAAGTGGTCCATATTCAGAAAATCCTCCGGCAGAAGATTCAGTATGTCCCTTCTTACCAGATTAAAATCATAGTATTCCACATGCTGCTCTGCCGCAAAGGCTTTTATCCACCTTGAGGCAGAATCATAGTTTTTTATTCCCTGGAGATAGAAGTCAGAATACGGCGCTGTAAAAAAGATTAGCTCAATCTCTTCCTCCCTGCACAGCGCAACGGTTTTCTCTAAATACCGGACCTCTTCCTCATTGATATTCTCCTCCCGGAATTCTTCAATCCCTTCTGTCCGGTAAACGTGCCCGCCCTGATTCTCCGGCGTCCTCACTCCTGTCACAAAGCCCTTTTCCTTGTATTCAAGTCCCCTATGGCTGAAGGGCTCATAATTCCTGTATGCCTTGTCTTTTCCTTTTATAATTTCCACAG
The DNA here is from genome assembly GCA_948665105.1 of uncultured Lachnospiraceae bacterium. Classification (GTDB taxonomy): domain Bacteria; phylum Bacillota; class Clostridia; order Lachnospirales; family Lachnospiraceae; genus 14-2. The sequence goes on along the minus strand of CAPNGW010000002.1, from coordinate 17,679 downwards.
GATTCCTGGTAAATATGTCCTCTCTGTCGCGGATAAGGGGGAAAAGCACGTTTCCACGATATTCAGGCTCTACGCTTCCCCACACGTATTCCAGCCTTCGCATATTGCTGCTTAAGTAATCGGTAATAATGGCAGTGGGCATTACCTCACCAACATTTCTTAGCAATATTCCCGGCGATACGTTCAAATAGATTTGCTTCAAATTGGGATTTTTCTCAATGGCCTCCTTACACAGGTAATACGTTCCGTCCAGAGTCTGGGAGGTCGTGGACACGTTGAAGGTATTTTCACCAAAGCACTCATCTGCAATCTCTGTATCGATGCCCATCATACTGGTACTTGGTCCAACGAACAGTACCTCTATCTTCCCCTCATTCTCCGAAAAATCATGTAAGGTCAATCTGGAAAATGCCTTTGTGTCATCCACAAGCGTATAGCATAACAAATTCCAGATAAAAATTAGTATAGCAACAAAAACAATTACCTTTGCCAGAAGCTTTATTCTTCCCATTTTAAGTCATTCTTCCCTTTATTTTATCAAAATATTTTATCTCTCATATCCGAAATCAAAAGCTTTGTTCTGATTTTGGCTCCCTCTGTATTTAGATGATAATTGGTATCATAAAAAAATTTACTCTCCATGATATACGTATGGCACCTTGAAATAACCGGGCAGTCCACACTTTCTCTGATTTTCTTTTCAAATTCTTCTATATCCTGTGGGCTTGAAGCCACACATTCCTCATCCAGCGCCGGAAAGGTCAGGTATACAGTTACCCCCTTCTTTCCTGCTTCCTCACAAAATTCATTTATTTTTTCAATTACATTATCCTCTATCTCTGCCTCCTGTATCACCGTATTCCGGGCAATATCTTTCCTGACATTTTCTTTTCTGTAAAAGGAAAAATCCCCGTATTCGTCAAAATTGGTACGTACATATTCCGGCTGGTCGGGAATCTGGTCTCCCCCCTTTAAAAAGGCAATCAGTTTTTCTCCAAAATAGTACGGATAAAAACGTAATAACGCCGGCTTCTCCATATTGGGCACACACCTCCAAAGCTCCGGGTAGTTCTCTATGGTATACCATGCGGTTGTGGGGTTCATCTGTTCCGAGGTATATGCTCCATACTCAAAGCCTAAAATAACAATATCGCCTTCACGGATATATTTCTTTGCCACATTCAGCTGAAATTCACTCATCATACCGGCATTTACCCCCATATTCACCACCGGCATCTGGAATTCTTCCTCCAATAGCCGGGAGTTTATGCCAAATACGATATTGCTTCCGCCAATCACCAGCAGCTTAGGCTCCTCTATATCCTCTGCCCGTTCCATCTTATCCAGCAGGGAAGCATTAAATGAATTGGTGTACTGGGGCGGAAGGAGCTGGCCTGCCGCCACACCTGACAGATAAATTCCAACTACCAAAACAACAAAAAGTCCAAGCTTAAGCACAAATTTCTTCATATCACACCCCCTGAACTAAAATTGGAAATATATAAATTCCGTTGACACTACGGCTGGTGTAAACACTATGATAATCATCACAAAAATGATGTAAATGCTCCAGCGCAGTACCAGCTTCATATTACTTACTTTCTCAATGACATCTCCACATATATAAGAAATACTGTCTATGATTGCAAGGACCAGTATGGAGACCACAGTGGTGGCAAGGGTAACCTTGTCCAACCCCAGGCCACTGATTCCTGCTTTCAAATACCCTGCCTTTCCAATTCCGGACAGCATATTGGTCAATACATAGAATGCATCGCTTACACTTTCCGCCCGGAAGAAAATCCAGGTAACAAGAAGTAAGCATAGCACGCAAGCGTGCTTTAAGAGGTTTACAGGCCAGCAGCCTTTTCCTGTTCTAATCTTCCCTCCGATGAAAATGTCCTCCAGGACCTGCAGCATTCCGTGAAGGCCTCCCCACACCACATAGGTGTAATTGGCTCCGTGCCATAATCCGCTGACTAAAAATGTCAAAAAGATATTTATCCTCTTTCGTGCCTGTCCCTTTCTGTTTCCACCCAGGGGGATGTATAAATAGTCTCTGAACCAGGAGGACAGGGAAATATGCCAGCGTCTCCAGAACTCACGAATTGATTTTGAAAAATACGGCAGCTTAAAGTTCTCCTTAAGCTCTATTCCAAGTAATCTGGCGCAGCCAATGGCCATATCGGAATATCCTGAAAAATCACAGTAAATTTGTATCATATATAATATGCTTGCTGTTGCCAGCACAAAGCCCTTGTACCCATGGACGTTCCCATAAACGGAATCCACCATCATTCCAAGGGTATTGGAAACTACCATCTTTTTAAACAGGCCCACGCAAAACTGCTTTACTCCATACATGGCCCCTTCGTATTGAAAGCTTACATTCCCATGAAATTGCGGTAATAAATCCCTTCCCCGGCCAATGGGCCCTGAAATCACCTGGGGAAAGAAGGAAACAAACAGGGCATACCGGGCCAGGTTCTTCTCCGGCTTATATTTCTTTCGGTAAACATCAATGACATAGCCTAAAGCCTGAAACAAATAAAAAGAAAATCCAATGGGTGCCACAATGCTGACAGTCTGAGGGTCTTCCACAGAAAATGTTCTGTATAAAATATCCGCCAAAAATCCTGTGTATTTAAAAAACATCAGTGCGCCAACTGCCAGAAGAACAGTTGTTATAAGAACTAATGTTTGCCCCCCCCCTCAAAAATTTCAAGCAGTAAGCCAGAGCAATAGGTCAGCGCCACCGTCAGCGCCAGATAGATGAGATACTCCGGCCCCCAGCTGGCATAAAATATTAAGCTTCCTGCCAGCAGGAACAAGTATCGGTATCGGGGGCGTATTGCCCAGTAACCGCCAAAAATAATTATCATAAAAAGCAAAAACTGCCATGAGTTAAATAGCATTCTACTTCCTCCTTCTCCTTGCCACCCCCAGGTTATGTACCAGAAAGGCTTTCAGGGAGTTTTTCATTTTCTGGTACGGGGTATATTCCCTGTGCACCAGGGGATACACTCCGTTTATTCCCTCATCTAAAAGCTTCTCCCAGAATAGCTTTACCTTCCCCTGGTCCGGCATTGGAACAGACGACCTTATCCGCTGATTATATTTTTTCACTACCTCTATATCACTTTCCCAGGACTCGATTCTGTCAGACAGTGACTCCCACAGCTTCCTTCCTTTGTCACTGTTAATAATCACCGCAGAGGTGCCCTTCCTGTTGTGGGGCAGCTTCGTGTACTCGATTCCTTTAAAATCGCCTATGATAATATCTCCCACATACGGCTGCTGCTTAAACTGACATTCATAGCAGGATTGACGCATAACCAGATTGCTGGCAAATATTTCTCCGTACAGGGAGCTGTAAAAGGGATTTATTTCCGTTGTTCCGTCAGAGAATTCCGCCCGGTAATAGAGGGGCAGCGTTTTCCCATCCTTTTTATACCGCATGGTAAAATTGCATATGGATGCCTGATGCTTTTTCTCCAGGGATTTTATATATTCTTCCAAGATCTTAGGTGCAATGGGGCCATGGCAAATTAGTGATACCGTATAAAAATTATCATATTTTTTCCTTAAAAACCGGTAACACGCCGCCACCTGGCAAGGTGTTCCGCTAAAGAGAACCCTTCTTCCTGCTTCAAGAGCTTCCCGAAGCTTTGGGAAGCAGTCTTCCATGGCACTCTGGGAGTATTTTGAGCCCTGCATCCTTCTTACATCATCCAGGATGTCCGCTACAATATGCCTGACCCCATAATAATCCTCCCTGTATACTGCACCGCACACAAGACCGCCGTCCCCCAATATGGATGCGGCAATCTCAAAAAACATTCCTCCGGATGAGCTTCTTTGTAATAAATCCCTGTCCTTGCTCCAGGCGGCATACACCTTTTCTTCATATGGCTTACACCCCCCCCCCGTATTCTCATTCAATACCGGGCAGTGGTTGCTGCATGCATTGCACTGATTACACGCTTCCCTGTCAATGACCGGATAGAGAAATCCCCGGCTGTCCGGCATCATTTTAATGGCATTTTGATTACATACGTGTGAGCATGTCTCACACCCTACACATCTTTCTCCAACAATCTCTACACTCATTTTTCCTCCTAACGATGCTCTACCAGGCGTAGCGCCTGATTCGCCTTTCCCCGGGTTCCCAATAAGGAAAAGCAAACATCAGAAGCACTCCTAACCAGAAAACGGTTGTGTTAATGATACTTAAAAAGCTATGCCCCGTCATTCCCGCCACAAAAATATTAATCAGCAATATCGCCGGTGTAAAGGAATATGACATTCGCTGCATCTTTTTATTCCAATTCTTTTTTATTGCTGCATAGACGCTAACGTATAAATTTATGACGAGGATATTACCGATAATCCCCAGCTGGGTGAGCTGCTCTATAATCATATTGTGGGCCATGCTTTCGAATCCCATATTTGTGTATGTTCCCGCCCCCCAGAATATCCAGAAGGTATCCTTAGTCCATGTATTGATATAATTCTCCCACAATATAAATCTCCCGTTGGAAATATCCCCTTCCTTGGGTGACACTATCTTCTTCACCATATACAGCAACGTTTCTCTTACACCAGGATTTAAAATGATAAACAGCACCAGACCGACGAGCGCGGCTACCGCTATGGTCAGAAAATATTTCTTGAGCTTTACGCTTCCGAAGGCCAGCACATACAGCATCGTCCAGGCAACGGCAACTCCGACCAGTAATATTCCCGCCCGGCTGCCTGTCAGGAGTACGCCAAGCACTGCCACAATGGCTCCTGCATACAGTGTCACTGCATTCTTTTCCTTCACAAACCAAATCAAGCAGACAGTAAACACCAGGCCCAGAACAACCGCTGTTAAGTTGACTCCTGTGTTCTCTGAAATCGCCCATCTCATACCACTCAAAAAATATGGGTGAATCACCAATGCGCTTACCGCTGTAACACTGGTTCCCACCACCAAATAGCCCACCATCAATTTGACATGAGCCGTCAAGTCCTCTGCATCACAGATGCCTGCAATCATACAATATAATAAGACAACCACCTTTGCAAGCATCGCAAAGGCATACAAGTCCCCTTGGAGGAGAAATATCACACTATACAAAAGAACGGCCAGACAGCTAATCAAGAATCTCCTGTTTGCAGGCCTCCGATACCAGAAAATTTCCTTCAGCACAGAGACAACCGCCAGTATGGTAGGAATCCCAGCACCGGACAGCGTCATCAAATCCCCGCCGGCCATGAGAAAAACAATGGCATAAATAAAATATTTCTGACTTTTATTTAGCAGTAATACTACAACTATCAGGATACTGATATACTCAAAATATCCAGTATGGAACCGCTCCGAAAGCCCGGCCAGGACAATGGCGCCACTCAAGGCCAGCATTATCCTGCTATTCTCATTCCATCTCACTCGCATTTCTGTCATGATTTTCGTATAAACCCCTTTATCATTTCTTTTTCCCTGGAAGTAATGGTAAAAATATCTTTCATTGGTACCTTATTTTTCTTTATATATCTTGTAATGGCATAAATTCCACATACAACCTGAGACGTAACGGTGGCGATTGCCGCTCCTGTCATCCCCATTCTGGGAATCAAAATAATATTTAAAATCATATTGCAGATGATTCCACATAGAAGATTAATAAAATATGACTTCGTATCTCCCTGAGTAATATACAGGGGGTTTAAAATTTTAAAAATCGACATAAACGGAATTCCAATCAACAGGATAATCATAATAGAATAAACGTCTTCGAACCCTTTTCCATAAAACACCGGAATGAACCAATACCCAAACACCAGCAAAACGCCGCTGGCCATGGTGGTAAGCATAACAGATATTTTTATAGAAGCATTAAAAGCGTCCGTGGCCTTCTTCTGGATGGATTTTGAAAACAGTACTTCCTTGAAGGCGTCCGGAATCAGCCACAAATAATCTGCGATTGTGACTGCCACAGAATATATTCCAACCCAGGCAGATGTGCCAAAGGTGCGAATCATGATAATGTCCATTTTATAATTCAGGTTTAACAGTAAAGCGGTAAGCATGGGAAACATACCGAATCTTATGGCCTCTTTCATCAGCCCCTTCTCCGCACGGAAGGGGTGGGGCATGATTTTCAATTTACCTAAAATGAGGCAGACAAACAGCATATCCTTGAGAATCAGGACCAGGACAGACAGCCATATACTTTTGGGAAAGAAAAAAAACAGACCCATATAGGCAGCCAGATTAAAAGCGGCCACCCCGATTAAGGAGATGCTTCTGTATATGGGAAAGTCAACCATTCCTATCATTGTAATCTGTGATGCCAGGGTCATGACCGGCGCAAGAATGCCGATAAGCAAAATAAGGGGCTCTGAAACCAGCAGCCCAATCAGTACTGCCAATCCCTCATAAAGAAGAAATTGTAACACATAGATATCTATGAATTTCTGTTTTGCATTCTGTAAGCCCTTTTTCACCTGATTGGGATACGTATGATATATCCCTAAGTTTAAAACAATATTCAAAATGCCCGCCACACTTACAATGTATGCATAATCCCCTTTCAGGGACGCCCCCATGTATCTGGCAACAAAAACACTGGCCATAAATCCCAGAAGCAGGGACATAACCTTATTCATCATATTAATTATATAGGCATTCTTAAACACATTTTTTATCATTAATCCATTCGTCCCAAGCTACGCTTTCACAACCTTTTTCAAGGAGTTATCCAAATAATTCACAGAATCCTGTATCCACTTGTCTAATTTCACATTTACAGGACCATAATCTATTGTTTCTAAAGCTATGCTCCCGGCATCTTCCACCTGAAGCTCTCTGCTCTCCAAGCCGATATTCGATAGAAAATCATGGATTCTGGAATGCATCTGCCCGCCCTTGTCTGCCCTTTTCATAACATAAAAGTTCCGATTAAAATTAACGGAAAAAGCCGTTCCGTGAAAGGAATCCGTCAATACAAAGTCTGCATTACATATGTACCCCAGAAATTCTTCTATGGACGCATACGCTTTTATCCCGGGATATTTCATAATAGCCTCATAGGCAAAGGGAAGAATCACGGCTTTTAAGTGGTATTTCTCTTCAATCCTTCTTATCAGCTTCCAATATGCCTCATCATGGCCCAAAAAATAGCACAGCACATAATGCTCTTCCTTTGGCATGACTGCCATTTCCTTCCACTCACGCCCGGAATACAGTAAGGTAGGGTCTACCACATTATAAACGCTGCGCTTTAGCTTCCCCGCCCAAAGCTCAGAGGCGGACCGCTCCCGCAGGGAAACAGCGGCAAACTGCCCAATCTTAGACTCCAGGGCTTTCGTATATTCATCCGGGATTTTCTGAACCGCAATACTGGGTGCATAGGCAATCCGTCTCCCGGGAGGAACAAACTCTAAGAAATATACGGGATTGCACTTTGTATAGAGAGGATTCCATATCTGATCACTGCCGCATACACAGGCGTCATACTCTGCATGGTCCTGGCATATGCTTTGATAATTTTCATAAAACCGTGACAGCTTAAAATGCTTGTCTGCAAAATCCAAAAATGCCTTTTTCCTGTGGCTGATTTCCTGAAGCTTTGCGGTTTTGCGCCCTCTAAGCACGGCTCTTACATCCTTTACAATCTCTTTTACGGACATATGCTCCTTCACAATCCTTCGAAAGGCCCTTTTGATTCTGCCGTCTGTCTCATCTGTCCGTTTCCGGTAATCCAGAATCTCAGGCTCATATCCCAGTTCCTCTATCTTTCTCTGCAGGGCATAGGCTTGCAAATAGACACCGTAATTAATCGCTACATGAAAGGAGACAATACCAACCCTCTTCATTCTCTTCCTCCAGAAATAATTTTTGTATACATCTGTATCAATGCTTCTAGATTCCTCTTCCTGTCGTGCCGCCTTTGGGCCTCTTCCTGTCCCTGCCTTGAAATCCTTCGTGCCATCTCATCATCCTCAAATATCTGTCCGATGGCCTCTGCGGCTTCCCTGGCATCATTGGGATTATACAGCATACCGGTAACGCCGTTCTCCACGTAAGAGGCGGTCCCTCCCACGTTGCTGGCCACACAGGGAAGGCCTGTCATCTGGGCCTCCGCCAGGGCATTGGAGGAATTTTCCAGCAAGGAGGTCTGTAAAAATACGTGGGATTTCGTCAGATATTCCACCATCTGTCCCGATGCCAGTCTTCCCACAAATTGAATATTATTATGCAGCTTCCGGTTTCTGATTTGCTTCAGCAAATATTTTTCATACCCACTCTGACGGTTCCCGGGCTTTTGATCAATGGCCTCTCCCGGGGCGAACACAAGGAGGTCTGGGTACTTCTCAATTAAAATGCTGATAATATCAAGGAGGATATGTCCACCTTTCGCTAAGGTTGTAACCTGGGGGACAAAAATGGAATGCCTCTGAACCCCTTCTATCCTCCAACTGCCTGCTTCGTAAAAGTCCGGGCGAAGATTTCGATTCACAGAGAAATACTGAAGCCTCGGGTTATAGTTAAGAGCCACCTGCCTGTCCCAGGCGGTCCTGCCGGTCACATATGCAGCTTTCTTTAACAATCTGACACTGCGTCTTCCTCTTATGGAGAGTACGCACATGTGCTCCAGGGCTCCGTGCAGCCTCAGATTGTCATAGAGGCTCCGCTTCACCATAAGGCGCCGGGAGCCTTTCACACTCTTAAGGGCCTCGCCCATTTCGGATACCAGTCCCTGCAGGGTATAAACCACCGGGCAGGGGATATCCTTCTGTTCACAAAGCATTCCCGCAAAATCAAACTCGATTCCCTGTACATCGATTACATCCGGCTTTTCGGCAATAATAGCATTCTTTATATTATATAGCAATTCTCTCTGCTTGAAAAGGCCATATGCACTTCCCTTAAGCTGATAGGAAACAATCTTCCCCTGTTCCTTTCTCTCACCTGTATGGGAAGGATGTACAGACACAATGGAAAGCTTATCTATCTCCGGCTTATTTTTCATGGCCTTAAGCGTCGCATGAATCCACCCGCCCGACGTATTCATCTCTTTTAAATCATCGCAAAATGTATCGGCAGAAATAGAAATCCCTGTAATCCACATAACTTTCATTTGCTAATTCCTCATCCTTCCACTACTGTTCTCCCATTCCCCCAAGAAGTCCCTCTCATCACTTCAGAGGATATCCATAATACTTACGTAATGCCAAATCCTTCTCTTTCCCTTTCAGATGGCCCAGGTGGAGACTCTCTTTTTTGATTTTTTCAAAATATTCGTCACTGGTTTTAATCACCCGTGCCGGTATCCCCCCCACCACCGAATGATCCGGGACATCCTTGGTGACCACCGAGCCCGCTGCTACAATTACATCATTTCCAATGGTAACTCCCGGCATGATAATACTCCGCACACCGATATACACATTATCTCCCACCACAATGGGCTTTGTAATTTCCAAGTCAGGCTGGCGGTTCCGAAACAGCAGGGTGCCTCCGTCATGGGTAACAAAAAGAACCTCCTGGGTAATGTGAACATTGTCGCCCAGGGTGATACACCAGGGCTCTGTGCCGAACATGTGAAGGGGATTTCCATATATATACAATTTCCCTTTTATATTCACGCCAATATGCCTGACATATTTTACGTGATTCAATCTGGCATATATTGTATGATATACTGTCACAAACAGCTTTCGGATCATTCTAGCTCCCGCTCCTTCCCATGTTTCGCAAAAACGCAAGAATCCTCTTGCTCTGTTCCAGATAATTCTTATGTGTCAATACAAATGCCCTGGCCTTTTGGCCTTTCTCTTCTCTGACCCTCCCGTCTTCTGCAAGCACCTCTCCAAGCAGGTTGCAGATTCCCTCCGCCGTCTCATCCTCCAGGATGTAGGCATAATCAAAATATTCTTCCGGTATCCCTTTGAGCCGTGTAAGGATTGCAGGTGTTCCCGAAGTCATATATTCAATGGTTTTGGAAGGAAAGGAGTATTTGGTAAAATCGTTCTTTGAAAATCTCGGCGCAATCAGCACTGCGGCCTCCTGCTCCATCCTCTGTACCTCATCGTTTGGCCAAATCCCATAATAGTGTATGTTTTCATGCTTCTGTGCATACCCTTCCACACACTCCTTTAAGGGACCGTCCCCGCAAATCCACAACTCCGCCTTGGGATGTGCCAGCTTACAGAAGCCTTCCAGCAAAATCTCTATTCCATTGTCCTGGGTTAAGCCCCCTGCATACATAACGGCCAGGGTCTTTTTCATTTTCTCCGTCCGGGGATACTCCTGGGCGACTCCTTCCATTACCATGTAAGGCTGCTTCCTTTGATTGACGATTTCATTCATGTATTTGGAAAGGAGGATGTATCCGTCAAAGCTGTTGTCCAGACAGGAGGAGATTTTCCTGCTGATTTGCCCCGCCAGGTGGAACCTCCCCTTTCTCCGGTACACACTCACCTCCGAGCACAGGGTTACCACTTTAAACCCGCATTTCCGGCGAAGCAGCAGTGCAGGAATCACATGGAGGGGATTCACCGAATAGGTCAGTATCACCTTTTCTTCCTTTCCCTTTGCCCAGGCTTTTATGAGCCGCATATTTTTTTTCAGTGAGGAAAGCACGGAGCCAATCTTATTTTTCTTACACCACAGATACGTGATTTGTAATCCCTGGTATACCTCTCCTTCTCCCGCACTTTTGTGTACCTCTTCTATTTCTGGCAGATAAGAGATTATATCGATGGTATCCCCACCCCTGGCCTCGATAAGTCCGTCCAAAAGCTTCTTTTCCAGCTGCTGTCTGGCATGGGAGCCATTGCTGCCATGCTCCACCAGCGCATTGAAGGTCGCTTCCTTGCAAAAATATCCCAGATATAGTATATGCATCTGCTATAAATTCTCCTTGTACCACTCAATGGCCATATCCAGGCCCTTATCAAAATTGTACTGGGGGTCATAGTTTAACAGCTCTCTGGCCTTGGTAATATCTGCATTGGAGTGCTTGATATCCCCTGCCCGGTCAGGCCCAAATACAGGCGCTATCTCCTTCCCCAGCTTCTTACACATGGTATCGTACAGGTCAATGAGATACTCCCGTCCGCCGTATGCGATATTGAAGGCCTGTCCCCCTGCTTCATGGGAGGCCAGGCAGGCCTTAAGGTTTGCCTCCACCACGTTCTCAATAAAGGTGAAATCCCTGGACTGCTTTCCGTCTCCGTTGATGGTGGGGGCCTCGTCATTCATCAGCATTTTTAAAAACTTGGGAATCACAGCCGCATATGCCCCGTTGGGGTCCTGCCGCTTTCCGAAAACATTAAAATACCGAAGGCCATAGGTATCCAGTCCGTATAATTTGTAATATAACTTCCCGTATTCCTCATCCACACGCTTTGTCAGGGCATAGGGTGAGAGGAGATTTCCCTCCTGGCCTTCCCTTTTGGGCAGCACCGGATGGTCTCCATATACGGAGGAGCTGGATGCATAGACAAATTTCTTTATGCCGTTTTGTCTGGCTGCCTCCATCATATTCAGTGTTCCTCTGATGTTCACCTCTTCATAGAATAGGGGCATTTCAATACTTCTTGGCACACTTCCCCAGGCAGCCTGATTCAGAACATAATCCACTCCCTTGCAGGCCTCAAGACAGGTGTCAAGGCTGGTAATATCTCCCTTAATAAACGTGTAGTCTGGGTTTTCCAGGAACAAATCCACATTCTCCTGCTTCCCTGTGGACATGTTATCCAAACATCTCACCTGATAGCCCATCTCCAAAATGGCTTCACACAGATTGGAGCCGATAAAGCCTGCCCCTCCTGTCACTAAAAATACGGACTTTTCCGGAAATTTCAATTCCTTGTATGACATATCATTCTCCTTTTTTCATGATTCTGGCCGGCACACCTGTCACAACCACGTGCTCCGGCACATCCTTAATGGCAACAGAACCGATTCCCACAAAGGCGCCGGCTCCCACCTTGCACTGATTCCTCACTGTAGCAGATGCAATATAAGCATTATCTCCGATATCAGAGGAGCCATACAGCTTACAGCCTGTAATCAGAAGCACATTCCTGCCAACTATTACATTGTGAGCTAAAAAGCAGTTGGCATCAATTTTAGCTCCGGTACCAATGAGGGTATTGTCAATCTCCCCTCTGTCAATCACACAGTTGGGTCCGATATACACCTCATCCTCTATCTCAATTCCGCCAAAATGCTTAATCATGGTCTTCTCATGTGCCTCATTTTCATTCCAGGCAAAGCCGTCATGGCCAATGACACAGCCGGATTGTATCTCACAGTCCTTCCCAATGCTTACTTGATTGAGAATTGTCACATTGTGCCAGATTCTGGTATTATCACCCACGGTAATCTTTCCCTGAAGCACACAGTTGGCGCCGATTCTTACATTCTTTCCAAGCTTCACGTCAGGCCCTATGACCGTACCTGTCCCAACGCACTCTTTGGAGTCACTGTCTCCTGACGCCTGCATCGCCACATACTCTATCAGGGAAAAGAAGGCCAGCTTTGACTCCCTTGTATAAATCACATTTTCAGCATCCACCATAAGCCCCTCCTGGGCAATTACCAACAGCTTCCCCTGAAATCCAAACTCATATGCTTTCTCATTCTTTGCCCAAGTAAAGGTATTCTTCTTATAGTTCTTCAGAGATGAATATCCCTCCACCTCAACGCTCTCATCTCCCTGAAAGGAGTATTCTATCTGTCTCTCATCCAAAAATCTTAAAATTTCTTCTATTCTCATCATAATTTCCCCCGAAGCTCATCAAAAATCTTCCATTCCCCTTCAATGGTTTCCACCAGCTCGTCATGCTTTTCCTTCACAATAGCCTGGAAATTCTCAACGTGCTCTGCCCCATCCGGAGACCAGGACAGCGGGTGTATCAATAATTGAATTTTATTATAGTGGGAGAAATATTCTTTTGTGGCAAGCCCATACTTCCACTGATGGTTGGAGTCCGCAATATACTTCACTTCCAGTGGCTTGTCCGTGTCATCCGTCAGCACAAAGAATTGATGACCATAGGTGTTGATGAGTCCCGGAAGCTCAATATCCGCCTCCAGATGCTCTCTAAGAGGCCTGTGGAAGGAAAACCGGTCCACAGGCACACCGGTCATTGCAGAAAATACCCCCCCCTGGTATGTTATTTCTGCCTTTAACGCCTCAAGCCCCTCCACGTCACTGCGATGATAGTGAAGGCCGATATGGTGCCCCCTCCGGCTCATGTCCCGTATCATCCTGATATTTTTCTCGGAAAAAGCGTTATACGCATTGTTCGTTATCTGAACAAAATAGGAGCTTTTAATCCCTTCCTCCGATTCAATTTTGGACAATTCATAGGCTCTGTCAATGGAAAATTCTATATCATGTCTCAAGACAAGATATTTTTCCCGTTTCTCAGAAAGCACATCCGCATAGTCACAGTATACTCCTGTCTCCTTGATATCCCCAAGAATCCTTCGATAGTTGCTATAGCAGCAATCCTCTTTTGTAAACATCCTAAAACCTCCAATAGTAATAGCCCGCCTTCCGGAAGCTATCCTTATCATACATTCCCTTTAAGTCAAATAACAGCTTCTGTGTATCACAGTAATGCTTATCGAACCACTCTCTGTTAAGCCCCCGGAACACATCATGCTGTACACACACTGCAATGGCATCCGCCTGTCCCATATCCTTGAGCTTGACAATGTCCACATCATACAGGCTCTTTGCTTCCTCCGCGTCAGCTACGTCATCCACCACCTGTACCTGGATGCCATACTCCTTAAGCTCATGGACAATATCGATGACCTTTGTATTTCTGGTGTCCTGGCAATTCTCCTTAAAAGTGAAGCCCAATATAGCCACCCTGGAATTCTTAATGGTCTTGTCCTGCTTGATAAGCCCTTTTACGATATTTTCCGCAACAAATTTCCCCATGTTATCATTAATCCGGCGCCCGGACAGAATAATTTGAGAATGATACCCCAGCTGTGCCGCCTTGTGGGTCAAATAGTACGGGTCCACGCCGATACAGTGGCCTCCCACCAATCCCGGCTGGAATTTTAAGAAATTCCATTTTGTCCCGGCAGCTTCCAGTACCTCTCTTGTGTCAATATCCATTTTGTGGAAAATAATGGAGAGCTCATTCATGAAGGCAATGTTAATATCCCTCTGGCTGTTTTCAATTACCTTTGCCGCCTCTGCAACCTTTATGGAGGAGGCCCGATGGACGCCGGCCAAAGCCACCAGCTCGTAGGTGCTGGCCACAACCTCCAGGGTTTCTTCGTCCATTCCCGATACGATTTTGACAATATTGGAGAGCACGTGCTCCTTATCCGAGGGATTAATCCGCTCCGGTGAGTATCCCACCTTGAAATCAACACCGCATTTTAAGCCGCTCTCTCTCTCCAAAATGGGAACACAGACCTCCTCTGTAACGCCGGGATACACCGTGCTCTCGTAGACAACCACAGAGCCCTCTGTAAGCTGCTTACCTATGGTTCTTGTGGCTGACTCAACCGGTGTCAGGTCCGGCACCGTGTCATCTCTCACCGGTGTGGGAACAGCCACCACAAAGAATTTTGCCTCCTTTAATTTGGAGGGGTCCGCGGTAAACACCATGGTGGTCTTCTTGATTTCTTCATCCCCCACTTCCTTGGTGGGGTCGATGCCCTTATGGTACAATGCCACCTTCTGCTCATTGGCGTCAAATCCAATAACGTTAAGCTTCCTGGCAAAGGCCACAGCCAGGGGCATACCCACATATCCCAGACCAACCACTGCTAATTTCTCTTTTTTCTCCAGCAACTGATTATACAAGTTCATCTTAATCTACCTCACATATCCTTTTTATTTCTTTCATGTATTCTCCCACCACGATTTCTCTGGAAAAATATTTTTCTACATGCTCTCTTCCATTTCGTCCCATCTGCCTTCGCTGCTCCTGACTCAGGCACAAAAATCTGTCCACAGCCTCCAAAATGCTCTCCACACTATGTGGCTGAAATTCAATTCCGGTGACTCCATCCACCAGTATCTCCTTACACCCCGGCACTGCTGAGGCCAGAATCGGACGTCCGCAGGCCGACGCTTCCAGCAAAACATTTGACATTCCTTCCCCATAGGAAGGCATAATCACCGCCTGGGCATCCTTCATATACTCATGTGGACTTTTCGACTTTCCATAATAAATAATTTTCTTTTCCGAATGTAAGCGTTCTATTTCTTCTTTATATGGCTCAAAGCACTCTCCGATAAATTCAAATGCCAGGTTTTTATGCTTTTCATTTAATATGGATATGGCTTTTAACCATTCGTCCATGCCCTTCACTTTCGTGATTCGGCCCACATAGAGGATTTTAAGGCTTTCCCCTTCCGTATATTCTTCGTATTTATGCTCCTGCAAATTCACTCCCGAGCCCGGAATCAGCTTTACCTTTTGTCCCGTTACACGATTCTCTTGAAACACCTCTAAATTTTGCTTATTCTGAAAATATAGTACATTGACATGTTTCAGAGCGCTTCTGTATACCATAAAGCAAAGCCTTCTTAGTATGCCGGAGCCCGACAGAGCCGGTGATAAGCCTGTAACATTGGCAAAGTAAGGGATTTTCCGAAACCGGCATATCAGCCCCCCATATAATGTGGGCTTTATCGTGTAGAGCAAAACCACACGGTATTTCTTCTTTATGAGCTTCCCGTACTTAATCAGTAATCTCAGCTCTCCAAGGGGGTTTTTGCCTCTCCGATTATATTCCAGGGGAATGAAATTGCAGCCACAGTCCTCAAGCATGGGTATATAAGGGCCATATGGCGTACTGATGTCGACGCTATATCCGTTTTTTATCAATTCCACAATCAATTCCCGTCTGAACTTGTAGAGCCCCTGATCGTCATTCCCTATTAACAGTACCGCATTCATTCCCTACAAATTCCTCCACACTTCTTACGTTCATTTCTTCCTTCTGATTATTCCCAAACCCTTCTGTACTTTCTTTCATGAATATTACCTTTATTGTCATCAATAAAATTTTAAGGTCCATCACGATGGAATAATTCACAATATACATCAGGTCCATTTTCAGTTTATCATATGCCGAGGTATTATATTTCCCATATACCTGGGCATATCCCGTCAACCCCGCTTTTACTTTCATTCGGTATGAAAACTCGGGTATTTGTTTTGAATACTTTTCTACGTGCTCCACCCTTTCCGGGCGCGGGCCAATAAAGCTCATATCTCCTTTTAAAATATTAAAAAGCTGGGGTAATTCGTCAAGCCTTGTGGCCCGTATTATTTTCCCAACAGGGGTAATCCGGCTGTCGTTGTCTGTGGCGGGCCTTGATTTTCCGTCCTCCTCCGCATTCTCTATCATGCTGCGGAATTTGCACATCACAAACACTTCCCCGCCTTTCGTACAACGCTCTTGCAGGAAAAATACAGGGCCCCTGTCATATATCTTGATAAAAAGGGAAATAATCAGAAATACCGGTGAACTAATGATTAGCAATAAAACAGATATGACAATGTCCATACATCGCTTTATACTTCGCTCACCAAAAGTCAGCCCGATATTTTTACATAGAAATAGCGGCGAATCAAATAAGTCCACCTCATCTGTTCCCTTTACAAGAATATCCGATATTTTAGGTGTAAAATACACCCTGATGGAATTCTCAAAGCAAAATTTAAGTAATTTATTTTTCATTTTAGCCGGTATGTCATTTAGCAGTACGGCATCATATCCTAATAATCTTTCCTCAATATCCTCAAGGGGTTCCGAGATATGCACTCTCTCCCCTATGATATACTTATCTCCCCTTGAGCCAATTTTACTGTGCAGCTGGTTTTTATAATTCCCATATATCTCAATCATATGGTACGGTGGAAACAGCCAGTAATAGATTTTATTTAACAGGAAGGTCAATAAAATACATAGAACAATCTCACAGCCTAAAACTCTTAGTATTTGCAAAAAAATCCCGGATACCTTGGCCACTCTTCCCACCATCAGTACAATTTGCAGCAATGCAATTACATTGATACAAATCAGTGCCAGTATCTGGGACAATACAATGCTTCCGCTCTTTAAAACGCCTATTTTATATGCATTGAACGCTCTGAAAAATAAGATTGTCATTATAAAATATAAGGTTAATATCAGATAATTTCCTGTACCAAGGAAATCCCGCGTCATCATTTCATTTAATTCTGTCATCCAGAAAAACCCAAATATTGCTGTCAGGATAACTGTAAGCAGACAGTTCGTGGTTCTTATATAAAGTTTTTTCACTGCCTCAAAACTCTTTTTCTTCATGTGATTTCTCCCAAATTACACTTTTGTGAAAAATAAAATGACTTTCTTTGATAAATTATAACCTAAAACCCTAATCACTTCAACCTTAATTTGCCCTTATCCATCATTTGTCACAATCTCTGGCTGTACAGCATCAAAAAAACAGCCGGGAATCATCCATTCCCGGCTGTCTTTTTCATTCTTAGGTTATGTAATCACGTTAATCTTATAATCCTTTTATCACGGGTCGATTACAACACCGTCCCGCACTTCCACACCCCAGCACAAGCTTGAGGCTGGATTCGTCACCGCTGTCACACGGCACATAATCCAATACCTTCCCGGCTTTTTTGTCCACTTCTGCC
>CAPNGW010000001.1:25146-38006 GCA_948665105.1 uncultured Lachnospiraceae bacterium | reverse complement strand
GGCGCGGCTATAGGATTTGCATTTATATTTTTATCTCTGTGGGTCATGCAGGTCGCAGAGTCAAGGGTGCGCAAAAAATCCCGGACACTCCACCTGTATGTGGAGTTTGCAAAGCTTCATGATATTCGGCATTTTCTGGAATATGTGAGAAATCATAGCTGGAAAGTGGGAAGCCTGGACTTAAACAAAGAAAAAGCTGTTGACGGTGCCGTTACCATTTCCGCTACTATGATGATATTTTTCGATACGCCTATGTTCCATGAAGAGAAAAAGGGAGAGCTGGCCGCCCTCCACGGTGTTTCCTATATAGAAGAGCTGTAAAAATTATTGCACAAAAAAGGATAGAGATTTTTGTTGTATTTTAAGTACAATAAAATGTTGACAAGATTAGACATATTGTATTATCATATATACAATAATAACATTGAGGAGCAAAGGAATTCGGGAAGAATAAAACAAACATGTAAATGCAATTCTAAGGAACAAGAGAAGGTGAAGAAGGATGGCAGATATTAAATTAAAAGGTGTCTACAAAAGGTACGATAACAAAGAGGTTGTAAAAAATTTGAATCTTGAGATTAGCGAGGGGGAGTTTGCTGTACTGGTAGGCCCTTCAGGATGTGGCAAATCAACGACCCTTCGCATGATTGCCGGGCTGGAGCACCCTTCCGATGGGGAGATATACATTGGAGGAAATCTGGTGAATGATGTTCCGGCAGCGAAACGGGACATTGCCATGGTTTTTCAGAATTATGCTATATACCCCACCATGAGTGTCAGGGGGAATATCGAATTCGGATTAAAGAACAGGAAGGTCCCCAAAGGGGAGCGGGAGGAGCTGATTCGCGATGTATGTGAGATTGTGGGCTTAAGTGACTATCTGGAGCGCAAGCCGGGAACATTGTCAGGGGGACAGCGGCAGCGCGTGGCCCTGGCCCGGGCCATGGTGAAGAAGCCAAGTGTTTTTCTCATGGATGAACCCTTGTCCAATCTTGACGCCAAGCTGCGGACACAGATGCGAAGCGAACTGATAGAGCTGCATAAAAGATTGAATACAACATTTATCTATGTGACCCACGACCAGGTGGAGGCTATGTCCATGGGTTCAAAAATCATAGTGATGAACCAGGGAATCAAGATGCAGGATGCCGGCCCCATGGAGGTTTATGACAAACCGGCCAACGTCTTTTCTGCGCAGTTTATTGGAACCCCGCCTATGAATATGGTTGAGGCGGATGTATTCCGAAAGCTGTGCCAGGATATTCCGGTGGACTGTCATAAAGTCGGTTTCCGTTCAGAGAAGGTCCGGATGCTTCGGGAGGAGGAAGAGCGCTCCTGCCCTTGCGTGGATATCCCATGCAGTGTCATAACAAGAGAGCTTTTAGGAGCAGAAGCCATATTTACACTGGATTCTAGGCTGGGACATTTGCAGGTAAAGAGC
This sequence comes from uncultured Lachnospiraceae bacterium, assembly GCA_948665105.1. Lineage (GTDB taxonomy): Bacteria > Bacillota > Clostridia > Lachnospirales > Lachnospiraceae > 14-2. Next base: position 36,565 of record CAPNGW010000001.1, on the reverse strand, counting down.
CTCTCGGATTTTTTACCTGAGGTGGGCGAGCCGCTGGTGATACGAATCGGCCTTGAGCATTTGTTTTTCTTTGATCAGACAGGCAACCGTATGGACAACGTTCTGGGGTGAGGAGAGGGATATGAGGAAGAGAAAAGGAAATGGAACTTATCCGGAAAAGACTACGCCGGGAATGGGAAAAGGGGTACCGTATCTGATGGTTTTGCCATCTGTCCTGCTTCTTAGCCTGTGTTATATTTTTCCCATTTTATATATGCTGTATCTCAGCTTCTTTAAGTGGGATATGCTGACAGACATGGAATTTGTGGGAATCGGCAATTACCGGACCTTATTTTCAAAAACGGAATTTCACCAGGTTTTATCCAACACCTTTGTATTTACCTTCTTTACGGTGGCGGTTGCGTTGTGCCTTGCCCTGGTGCTGGCTGTCTGGCTGAACCACAATTCCAAAATTCATGTCTTTGTGCAGGCGGCCATTTTCACTCCCCATATTATAGCGCTGGTGTCGGTGGCTTTTGTGTGGATGTGGATGATGGACCCCAATTACGGATTGCTGAATTACGTCTTAAACTCTTTGGGGCTTCCTGCCTCCCAATGGCTCCAGAGCCCGGATACGGCTATGACTTCCCTGAACATCACATCCGTCTGGAAGCTGATAGGCTATGATACGCTGATTTTGATTGCAGCCCTCCAGAGTATACCGAAATCCATTTATGAGGCTGCAGAGCTGGACCGGGCACCCAAAATCGTGACCTTCTTTAAAATCATACTGCCCATGGTATCGCCGTCACTGTTCTTTCTCTTAGTAATGAACACGCTGACCATGTTCCAGAATTTTGATACGGTAGCGGTTATGACACAGGGAGGCCCGCTGGGCTCCACCAATACCCTGGTGTACTACATTTACCAGAATGCCTTCAGCTTCTATAAGCTGGGATACGCTTCTGCCGCCGGAGCAGTGCTTTCCGTAATTGTGGGGATTATGACCCTGTTCTACTTTAGGATATTAGGAAAAAAGGTGCATTATCAATAAGGAGGCCGCCATATGAATAAGACATCCAAAGGAAAAAAGCTGATTGTTTCGGTAATTAATGTCATTGGTCTATGTGTTGTGGCTGCGGTTTTTATTCTGCCCTTCCTCTGGATGGTGCTGACATCGGTAAAAACCTTTGCGGAGACTATGACGTATCCCCCGGTATTTTTGCCTGGTAAAATCAATCTGAAAAATTTTGCCAATGCATGGGGCTCCGGTCCGTTTCTTCGCTACTTTTTAAATAGCTGTATTGTAACCTTCGCGGTGATTGCCATGCAGTTTTTGATTACGATTCCGGCAGCCTACGCATATGCCAGATGCAGATTCCGGGGAAAAAATATCATGTTTGGGCTGACGCTGTCAACGCTGATGATTCCCACACAGCTGATATTCGTCCCCATGTTTCTGGTATTCAGTAAAATGAATCTGATTAACACCTATTGGAGCCTGATTTTACCTTTCTGCGCCAGCGCCTTCGGCATCTTTATGATTCGCCAGCGGTTCATGCAGATTCCGGAGGAAATCATTGAGGCCGCCCGCCTGGATGACGCCAGCGAGCTTAAAATATTGACGCACATTATGGTTCCCATGGCAAGGCCCACCATTACAACCATGCTGCTGTTGACCTTTATCAGCAGATGGAACGATTATTTCTGGCCCATGGTTATGACCACAAAGGACAATGTGAGAACCCTGGCGGTTGGCGTTACGATGCTCAGGGAAACGGAGGCGGCGGCTTCCTGGAATACCCTGATGGCCGGAAACGTAATTCTGGTGTTGCCGATTCTCATAATCTTCATCTTTACCCAAAAGCATATTATCCAAGCATTCACCTACAATGGCGAAAAGTAAGAGTTCCAAATCCTGTATAGCAGGATTAAAAATAAGCAAAATTCAAAGGAGGAGAAACAAATGAAAAAACACATGTCATTCTTACTGATTCTGGCAATGCTTGCCACACTTCTTGCCGGCTGCGGAGGGAAACCACAGCAGAAGGAAAATGAACCAGACACCAATGTTTCCGGGGACAATGGAAAGGAAGGGCCGGACGAGGAAAAAGAGCTGGAAGGCAGCACCAATGCATCCACAGAACGGATCAAAATTGATTTCTGGTATTGCTGGGGGGATGCAATCGCTGAGACAAATGAGGGTCTTGCAAAAATGTTCAACGAATCCCAGGACAAATATGAAGTAGTTGCCTCCTATCAGGGAAGCTATGTGGATGAGATGGCAAAGCTCCAGGCGGCTTATGTTGCCAAGGAGCAGCCCACGGTGGCTTTAAATGAAACTGCCTCTGTAGGTATTTTCGGCAAGGCGGGGATTGCAATGGACCTTACGGAGCTTGCAGAGAGAGATAATTTTGATGTGGATAACATAAACGCCGGGCTAATGACGAACTCCTATGTGGATGGAAAATTTGTCGCCGTTCCCTACATGCGCAGTATCCCCATTATGATTATGAACGCCACCGTTCTTGAGAAAAACGGTCTGGATCCTGCAGGGCCCAAGAACTGGGATGAGCTGTTGGAGTATGGAAAGGTATTGTCAGCAAGCGGCATTACGCCCCTGGAATTCCCGGTTACCAATGAATGGTATTTTGAGGCCTTCATCAATCAGGCGGGAGGAAGCCTTCTGAATGAGGATGAGTCCGCGGTTGCCTTTCACTCTGAGGCCGGTGTGAAAGCGCTGGATTACTGGCGTGAATTGACAGAAAACGGCTATGCAAATATCTTGACGGGGGCAGACTGCGGAACGATTTTCAAGGCGGATTTCCTGTCACAAAACGCGGCTATGATAATGACCTCCTGCGCGGACATTACGTATTTTATTGACGGCGCCAAGGAGAGCGGCTTTGAAATCAGCACAGCCTTTTTGCCCGCAAAAGATACTTATGCTATCCCCACCGGCGGAGCCCAGCTAATTCTCTGCAACGGCAAGAGCCAGGAGGAGACGGAAGGGGGCTGGGAATTTATTAAGTTCCTCTGCTCGGACGAGGCGCAGGTTTATATGTCACAGAAAACAGGCTATGTCCCTGCCACCTACTCCAGTGTGGAAAGTGATACCATGAAGACCTTCTACCAGGAGAATCCCAGCTACAAGGTTGCTTTCGACCAGTTGGAGTACATTGTGCCACGTCCTCTTACGGCAGCGGCAGCGGAGGCGTACAGCAGCATAAAGACCATGCTGGAGGAGTTCCTTTTGGACACTTCCATTCAGTCGGAGGACATTCTGAAAAAATACGAGGAAATCTGCAATGGTATTCTCTCGGAAGGCTAGGGCTCGGCCCTGATTTTGGGACTTCACCATTGATTACAAGGGCAGCCGGTACAGCCCTGGGACTTGCCGGCTGCCAAAGGCAGTATTGTTGTACAAAACAGAGGATATGAAATTTATGAAGCTTGTGATATGTGATATGGACGGCACCGTCATCGGACGTGACGAGAGGATTCCGGAAGATGCAAGGGACTTTATTGAGAAGCTGGAGCAGAGGGGGATTATGTTTACGGTGGCTACCGGACGTTCCGAGGGATATATGAGGGACAGGATTGAAAGGATGGGGATTACATGCCCCTATATTGCCACCAATGGCGCTACGATTCTTCACGGGGATAAGGTGCTTCGAAGGGTTCAATTCTCCATCGAACCCCTCCGGGGAGTTCTGAATGAGGCCAGGAAGCTGGGAATGTCCGTCCTTTATACCTTTTGCGGCAGGGAGCGCACCGAATATATCACCGACTGGATTATACGGGAAGGGGAAAAGCGGGGTTTTGCCTATCAGGAGGAGCCCTTCACAGAAGAAGAATGGAAAAATCTTAAGGCGGACAAGCTTTTGATCATGGATCCGGCCAGACAGGGTGCGATAGATGAGATAGAGCGCATGCTTCAGGCGGTACAGAGCGATGCTTTATATGTCCGTTACCGGAATAAGGCCCTGGAGCTCAACGAAAAAAGTGCCAACAAGGCGGCGGCAGTCACCAGGCTGGCGGAGCTTTTGGGAATTGCCCTGGATGAGATTCTGGTGATTGGGGATGATGACAACGATATTGAGATGTTTCAAATGGGGTGCAAAAGCGCGGCCGTCAGCAATGTCTCCGAGAATGCAAGGCCCTTTGCCTCCTATGTAAGCCATCTGCCGGAATTTCAGGGGGTAAAAGAGATTGTCCGAAAATTTTGCTTTGACGATGGAGTTGATTACTATGAATGAATACAAGAACTATAAAAACAATATGGTAGAGCAGGTGAAGAGCCTTCCTTCCCTGATGCGCCAACAGTATCAGGATTTGGAGGCCAAAACACGCAATGTTATGACTACACCGGAAATATTTTCCATACAGGAGATAGTGCTGACGGGCTGCGGGGACTCCTACGGGGCGGCCCTGGGAACAAAATATGCCTTTGAAGGGTTGACAGGCCTTCCTGTGAGGGTGGTTCCGGCTGTGGAGCTCAGCCGATATTATCCGGAAAAACAGATTGGATATGCTCCGTATAATCCGCTGGTAATCGCCGTGAGCAACTCCGGCAGCCCTGCACGTGTGGGGGAAGCGGCAAAACGGGTGGTGAAAAGAGGCGGCTTTGTGCTGGGGATTACGGGAAACCCCGACTCCCTTTTGGGAAGCTCCTCCTCCAGAGTGCTAAAGCTGGATATTCCGGCCTTTCCAAGCTCTCCCGGAGTAAGAAGCTATATGGTGTCCGTGCTGGCGTTGCTGCTTCTGGCAATACGCTTTGGGGAGGTCCGGGGGAGATATACCATGGACGAAGCCATGAGGTACCGGACGGACATATGCAGCCATTCCCACGAGATAGAAGGGGCACTGGAAGGACTGGACAAGCAGATGCTGGATCTGGCCCTTCGCTGGAGACATATGGAGGCCTTTGACTTCATCGGAAGCGGCCCGGACTATGCAGCGGCATTCTACGGACATGCGAAAGTCTATGAAGCAATCGGGAAATATGCCATGTGTGTGAATACGGAAGAGTGGCTGCACCTCAATTTCTTTATGAAGCAGATTGATAAAATCGGGACGATTCTCATCTCCTCCTCCGGGGACCAGGCAAAAAGCCGTTTACGGGAGGTGCTGGAATGCGCCGTCAAAAAAATGAAACGGCCCACAGTGTTTATCACAGATTCGGAAGCGGAGGCTGAAGCCTCCGGCACGGAGAGCGTGGTTCTGCCGGCGCCGAAGTATACATATACGGCGGCGCTGACGCAGTTTATACCATCCGCATTACTGATGGGATATCTGGCCCAAATTCTGGGAGAAGAATACGGACGGGGCTGTAAGGGAAGCTGGTCCTTTGCACAGAACGGAAACGGTTTGAGCCAAAGCGAAATTATTGTAAAGTGAGGAGAAGCGATGCTAAAGAATTTTAAGATCAGTACAACAGAACGGGATGTGTATGCAATAACGGATGAGGTGAAATCCTTCGTGGAGGAAAGCGGGGTACAGGAAGGGATATGTACCATCACCATCCCCCATACCACAGCGGCATTGACCATTACTTCCTTTTGGGACCCCAAAGGGTTTGAAGATTTGCAGGACGAAATCTGCCGATTGATTCCCACCCGCATTGATTTTAAGCATCAGCATGATACGCCTCAGGATGCGGCAGGCCATGTAAAATCCTCTCTGCTGGGTGCGGCAATGACATTGATTGTACATGAGGGCAAGGTCCTTTTGGGCCATTCCCAGGGAATTTATTTTCTGGAGTTTGACGGACCCAGAGACCGGGAATTTTTTGTGAGTGTGGTGGCCGGCTGATATGAATAAGAGAAAATTAGTGGTGTTATCGGTGGATGCCCTGGTAACAGAGGATTTGGCCCTGGCGAAGGAGCTGCCGGGCTTTGGAGCCGTAATAAAAAACGGCTGCGGTGTAAAACAAGTAAAGAGTGTGTTTCCCACCCTGACCTACCCCATTCATGTGGTGCAGGTGACCGGAAGAAATATGATGGACACCGGGGTCTACAACAATGAGGCTTTTCAGCCGGGAAAGATGGAGCCGGATTGGTGCTGGGATGCGGACTATATAAAGGTGCCCACCATATTTGATGCGGCAAGGAATCAGGGACTTTCCACCTGCGCCATCATGTGGCCGGTTTTAGCCAATGCAGCCATCGACTTTAATATCCCCGAGGTCTGGGATATGGACAACTGGGATGATCCCCACCGGATTTATCGGAAATATTGCTCTCCTAAGGGATATGAATATTTTAAAAAGCATGTGGACAAATTGGGGTGGCACCCCAAGCCTGCCTATGATGAGTTTGCCATTTGCCTGGCTAAGGATATTCTGGAGCACGAAATGCCGGATTTGTCCTTTATCCATGTGTCGGCGGTGGATATAGCCCGGCATTATCATGGTCTTTTCTGCAAGGAGGTTACCGGGGCGATTGTGCAGGTGGACGGCTGGATTTGCCAGCTGATGGAGGCGATACAGGCTTCCGGGTACGGGGAATGTACAGATTTTATCATCGTAAGCGACCATGGTCACCTTATGATTACAAAGGAGCTGAACCTGAACGTTATTTTCCGGGAGCATGGCCTTATCACCGTGGACACCCAGGGGCAGATGCTGGATTATCAGGCCTATTGCCACAGCGCCAGCCTGTCCGGCCAGATTATGTTAAAGGAGCCCCAGGACCCGGCCCTTTACGGAAAGGTTTGGGACTTGCTTTGGACCTTGCAGAAGGAAAGGAGTTACGGGATTAAAAGAATTTATACAAAGGAGGAAGCCCGGCAGGAATTCCGGCTGTCCGGGCCATTCTCCTTCGTGGTGGAAGGGGAGGAGGGAACGGCTTTTGGACACGCCCACACGGGCCGGGCGGTAATTTTGTCTGTGGATGAGGACTATACCTATGTGGTTACGGGACATGGCCATCGCCCGGAGATTGGGCCGCAGCCGGTGTTCATAGCTTCAGGACCGGATTTTTGTAAGGGTGTGTGGCTGGAACATGCCGGTATTCTGGACGAGCTTCCCACCTTTGCATCACTTTTTTCCCTGAAGCTTCCTAATCTTGAGGGACGGGCTTTGACAGAGCTGCTCTTGCAACGGGAGTAATAAAAATTATCCGCCGGATGCAGAATACGTATCCGACGGATAATTTTATGATTCGCTCATCTGGGAGAGCAGAAGGTGGAGCTGTGAGCGGTTAATCTCCGACAGCTTCGGCGGGCCTTGCTGTTCAATGCACTTTGCGGCGCTGATGCTTCCCATGAGCCCGCATTGATGAGGACTATAGCCTTCGCAGTAGCCGTAAAGTACAGCGGCGGTAGAGCTGTTACCGGCGCCGGTGGGGTCTATGACATGTATGCCAGGGACCGCGGGTGTTCTGGTGACATGGCCGTTTTCCAGAATAATTCCTCCCTGGGCGCCAACTCGTAGATAAATCATGGGGACCTGCCAGGTGGAGAGAATTCCGATGGCTTCCTCCAAATTCTCCACATCCAGCAGGGATAAGGCTTCTGTCCGGTTCAAGGAAAGTATATCACAGGCTTTCGCAATCCTTTGGACATCTGATAGATGGGCCGGGGTGGTGACTCCTGTATGAAGCTCCCAGGCCAGGGCAAAATTACATTCCTCCTTCCGCTTTAGAATGACGTCCCAGTAATTGTCCGGTATTTTTTGAAAAATATAGACGCCCTTCGCCTCCTCCAAAAATGGGAGGATGTCAGAGGCAGAAGCCTCCATCTTGTGGTAATGGTCTCTTCCGAACCGGGGCGTCTCTGTCCGCTCTCCATCTTTATGGTATTGTACAACGGTGCAGGGGGTATGGGGGTCGCGTACCCAAAGCCCGTCGGTACAGACCTTGTTTTCAAGAAGCCAGGCCCTGTGTAGAGAAAAGAAATCCTCTCCTACACCGGAGATAATGGCAACGTCATCCGTCCAAAAGCGCAGGCCGCAATATGCGTATAAACCGGCGCCACCCAGACAGGCTCCGGTAAAATGGTGATCCGCTGTAAAGACTTCGTCTGTAACCACGGTAGAAACAACAAGATATTTTGCCATATATGCCTCCTAAGTCGAATAATATGTATATATGTTAGCACAATAATACTAATAATTCAAGGATATTTGATGAATATTTGATAATACAAATTGACTTTTGATGAAACATGTTGGATAATGAATTCAAACTTCCCGGAAAATAACGGGAATGCGTTAGACAGAGGAGATACATATGATATTACCCACAGGAGTTACTATTGACAAGAGCTCGCCCATTCCGGCCTATCACCAGATTGCTTCTGATTTGATTGAACGGATTGCCAAAGGTGAGTGGACTGTCGGAGACCGATTTCCTCCGGAAACAGAGCTGGTTCAGGAATATGAGGTTAGCCGTGTAACCATGCGCCAGGCATTGGCAGAATTGGAGCAGAGGGGAATTATCGAGAGACAGCGGGGCAGGGGATCTTTTCTGACAATGAATCCGACGCCCTTTATCGAGAGCCTCAATTTTCCAAGTCCGAATCAGGAGAAAGGCCGGAAAAACGACTCCAGAATTCTGGAATGGAAGTATATTAAGGAAACGCCGTTGTATGTGCAGCAAATGTTTCAGGTGGGACAGAACCAGGAATTGATTTTTCTAAGCCGCCTGTTTATGCGAAATAATATACCGGTGGGCTTAAATCATACCTGGTTCCCGGCGGAGATGGTGCCGGATTTGATTGAGAAGGGCCTTGTGAATAAGAGTGTGACGGAGACCTTGAAAGCCAGATATCAGTATAAGATTCAGAAGGTGGAGAATTACATCGAAGCGGTGAAAATGAACGCTGGGGAGGCAGCGCTGTTGGAAAACAGTTACGATGCGCCTGCTTTAAAAATCATTTCCACTCATTGCCTCACTGACGGAACACCCATTGAATACTCCACCACACTTTGGGTGGCGGCAACCACACGCTTTCGGATGATAGCGGAAGCTGAATCGGTGGAATGAAGTGTGGACTGGCACTGCAGAAGATTATTTGCCTTTTTTAAAAAGGTATAGTATATTATATTGAAGTAAGAAAAGCGGAGTCGTATACACAGTAAATGGAAAAGGGAAATTATATGAAAAAGGTAGTAAAATTCGGAGGAAGTTCACTGGCCAGCCCGGAGCAGTTTAAGAAGGTGGCCGATATTATTAAGGGCGAGGATTCCAGGCGGTATGTGATACCCTCGGCTCCCGGCAAGCGTTATGCGGACGACACAAAGGTGACAGACATGCTCTACCAGTGCCATGAGCTTAAGGAAAATGGCAAGGACATAAAGCCCCTGCTTGAGAAAATTAAGAGCCGCTACAACGAGATTATCAAAGGGCTGGGCTTAAAGCTGTCCCTGGAGGAAGAATTTGCGGAGATTCATAGACAGCTTGACGCCGGGGCCGGCAGTGATTATGCGGCTTCCCGGGGTGAATATTTAAATGGTATGGTTCTTGCCGACTACCTGGGCTTTGAATTCGTGGACGCCGCGGAGGTTATCATTTTCCACATGGACGGCACCTTGGATGTGGATAAAACAAACGAATTGTTGAAGGACTGTTTAAAATCCAGAGAATACGCGGTGATTCCCGGATTTTACGGAAAGCTGGAGGACGGTACCATCCACACCTTCTCCAGAGGCGGCTCCGACATCACCGGCTCTTTGGTGGCCCGGGCCATTCATGCGGACATGTACGAGAACTGGACCGATGTGTCCGGTTTTCTTGTGGCAGACCCCAGGATTATCAGCAACCCGGAGATTATTGAGGCCATCACCTACCGGGAGCTTCGGGAGCTTTCCTATATGGGCGCAGGCGTGCTTCATGAGGAAGCTATTTTCCCGGTGCGCCGGGAAGGAATTCCCATTAATATCCGCAACACCAATGCCCCGGAGGAGAAGGGAACCCTCATTGTGGAAAGCACCTGCAGAAAGCCCCGGTACACCATTACCGGAATCGCGGGAAAGAAGGGCTTTGCGGCCATCAATGTGGATAAGGACATGATGAACTCAGAAATCGGCTTTGGCAGGAAGGTGCTGGGGGTCTTTGAGGACAACGGGCTGTCCTTTGAGCATATGCCCTCCGGCATTGACACCATGACCATTGTGGTGCAGCAGTCGGAATTTGTGGAGAAGGAGCAGCAGGTAATTGCCGGAATCCACCGGGCCGTGCATCCGGATATCATCGAGATGGAATCGGACCTGGCTCTGATTGCGGTGGTTGGCCGTGGCATGAAGGCCACAAGAGGAACCGTTGGAAGAATTTTTTCCGCTTTGGCCCACGCCAGAGTCAACGTGAAGATGATTGACCAGGGCTCCAGTGAGCTCAATGTAATTGTTGGCGTGAAGAACAGTGATTTTGAGACGGCCATCCGGGCTATATACGATATTTTTGTGACAGCGCAGCTGTGAGGAAATCTATGAAACAGAACAAAACTACCGATCTGGGCACAGCGCCACTGGGAAGGCTGCTCCTGAAGCTGGCAATCCCGTCCATACTGGCCCAGCTTGTAAACATGCTATATAACATCGTGGACAGGATTTACATCGGACATATTCCAGGGGAGGGCGCCATGGCCCTCACCGGTGTGGGCCTGTGCTTTCCGATTATTATACTTGTGATGGCCTTCAGTGGCCTGGTGGGTATGGGTGGAGCGCCCAGAGCCGCCATCTATATGGGAAAAGGGGAAGAGGAGAAGGCCCAGAAGACCTTGGGCAACTGCTTTAGCATGCTGATTTTAATCTCCGTGGTGCTGACTGCTTTGTTCCTGCTGTTTGGAGAGCAGCTTCTGTATCTCTTTGGAGCAAGTGAGAGCACCATCGTGTATGCCCTTCCCTATATGCAGATTTACGCCTGTGGTACGATTTTTGTACAGCTGTCACTGGGCCTTAACAGCTTTATTACCACCCAGGGCTTTGCCATGGTCAGCATGGGAACCGTGATTATCGGAGCAGTGCTTAACATTATCCTGGACCCGCTGTTTATCTATGTCTGTAACATGGGAGTGAAGGGGGCGGCTCTGGCCACTATTCTGTCCCAGGCAATGTCTGCTTTGTGGGTATTGGCATTTCTCCTGGGGAAGCGTTCCAGACTCCGTATCCGGCGGAAGAATCTGGCTGTCAGGGCGGAATACATCCTGCCGGTGCTGGCCCTTGGAGTGTCGCCCTTCGTGATGCAGAGCACAGAGAGCTTAATAAACATTTCCTTTAACTCCAGCCTGTCCAAATATGGCGGGGATATGGCGGTGGGTGCCATGACCATTCTCACCAGCGTGATGCAGGTGGTGTGGCTTCCGATTATGGGCTTAACCCAGGGCGCACAGCCCATCATCAGCTTCAACTTTGGTGCGGGGAATGTGGAGCGGGTCAAGAAGATTTTCCGCCTGCTGTTTGTAAGCGCCGTGGCTTACTCTGTGATTATGGGCGGGGTGG
>CAPNGW010000001.1:0-25136 GCA_948665105.1 uncultured Lachnospiraceae bacterium | reverse complement strand
CCCCAGATTTTTATTAAGATATTTAACAGTGATTCACCGGAGCTCTTTGACATTACCGTGTGGGCCATGCGGATTTACATGGCCGGAAGCCTGGCGCTGGGTGCGCAAAATGCGTGCCAGCAGACCTTTGTGGCCCTGGGACAGGCGAAGATTTCGCTGTTTTTGGCCTGCTTAAGGAAAATTATTCTGATGATACCGCTGATTTTTCTTCTGCCGCTGTTTTTGGAAAACAAGGTGTTTGGGGTATTTCTGGCAGAACCGGTATCGGATATTACGGCGGCTTTGGTAACTACCAGCGTTTTTCTGGCGGCTTTCCCCAGGATACTGGCGAAGGCAGGAGGGACAAAGTCATAGCACCAGAGTGTCCCACAATCTTTAATGATTTATACTATAAATGCCGTTCCAAAGCATATCACGACCAGAATAATTCCAATATCTGATATCTTGTTCGATAAATAACCATTTTAAGGTTTTTATCAAGAGGTCACATGGAAAGCCGGATTCAAAGTGTAATGAATTAAGTGGCTCAAGATTTAGATATGCACAATCATAGGTTGCACGTAAAGCCACAAATAAATATTTATATTTTTCAGGATCTTCATCATACTTTTCTTTTAAGTCATTTAGAATATCATCGTGAGTAGGATAGTCACGGCGACGACCGGAAGGGTTAAAATTAATACCTTCAACACAAACAACAAAATCAAAACCATTATGTAAAAATGCTGGACGGCGAAGATAGATGCGACGATTGTCATTTAATGTCTCAACATAATAGGTGTATTTTGAAGCAAGTTCATTTTTCCCTTCACCGGGTATTTCTTTTGCGAGTTCGTTTACAACTTTCATACGAATATCGTTGCGAGAACCAATATTATCAATGTGCAAATCGAGTTCATAACGTGGCATATTATACTACCCCCTTAAAAAAGTTGCTAATTTCAACATCAAGTACATTTGCAATTTGATTTAATACAGATATAGACAAACTTTTATTGCATCCGGCTGCTTCGATTTTAGAAAGATAGCTGATGCTGATTTTAGCCTGCTCAGCAAGTTGTACCTGTGTTAATTTTGCTTGTTCTCTGTAATATTTTATATTTGCGCCTATAACACGGTATAGGTCAGTATCATTCTTAAAATGCATACAAACACCTCTTTCACTATTTGTGAATATTATCTCATGAGATTAGATTTATATAAATTCACTTATTGTGAAAGAATGCTGATATGGATTCTCACATAGATATGAGTTACAATAATGTAACTGATAAAAAGAAGGAGGAATATCTTATAAGCTTACAACCGAATAATTTTAAGCTTGAACCAACGACAGTCTGGTCGTTTCCGGACAGAGGCAGCCATGCAACACACTCAGGAAAGTATCGAGGGAATTGGTCACCGTACGTACCAAGAAATCTGATACTTCGCTATTCTAATCCCGGTGATTGGGTCTTGGATCAATTTATGGGTAGTGGAACAACCTTGGTAGAGGCAAAGCTACTCAATCGTCATGCAGTAGGGGTTGACATCAATCCTCAATCTGTTTCGATATCTGAAACAAATTTACAATTTCAATGTGAAACAAATTCAAAAATCTTTACACGAAATGGAAATGCTGCTGACTTGCATTTTATCAAAGATAGTCGTATTGACTTTATTTGTATGCATCCGCCGTATGCCAATATTATTAGATACAGCAAAGGGATAGAAGGGGATATCTCATTGCTTGGCGTGGAAGAATTTTTGGCTGAAATGAAAAAAGTGGCAGAAGAATCTTACAGGGTTCTGAAAAAAGGGAAAATGTGTGCTGTAATGATTGGTGATGTAAGAAAGTATGGAAAGGTTATTCCGTTGGGTTTTCGAACTATGGAATGCTTTTTGCAGGCAGGTTTTGTGAATAAAGAGATTATAATTAAAGAACAACATAATTGTCGTTCGACTGATTATTGGAAGAAACAATATAATAATTTCTTGCTTCTGGCACATGAGTATATATTTGTATTTCAGAAGTAAGATAATTCACAAAAAGTGAAAGTTGTGGTTGTTATTTTGTATGTTTGCAAGTATAATAAATATGTAAAAGATTGTCCATTTGTGGACATAGAGAAGAGGAATCAGAATGAGTAGTTCAAGTGTCTCTCCATTTGTAAAATGGGCTGGCGGTAAACGTCAGCTGCTTCCACAAATAAAGGGGAGAATGCCTGAAGAATATAATAATTATTATGAGCCATTTGTGGGTGGCGGTGCAGTAATATTTGAATTGCTACCTGCAAACGCTCTGATAAATGACATCAACAAGGCGTTGATAAATGCTTACAAGCAAATATGTAACGCACCGGAAAAATTCCTGAAGGCTGTGAGCAGGCTTGATACGGAAATGTGGGAGGATGGTAAGGAGTATTATTATTTTCTCAGAGAGCATTACAATGACAAGCTGATGAAAGCAGAATATGATGTGGAGCTGGCTGCATTGTTTGTATTTATCAATAAGCATTGTTTTAATGGTTTGTATCGGGTAAATGGCAAAGGATTATTTAATGTTCCGTATAACAATAGCCGTAGGGCTTCAGTTGATGAAGAGGTTATTATGGCTATTTCAAAGTTCTTGCAGGGAGTAACTATTATAGATGGTGATTTTGAAGTGGCTTGTAAGGATGCAGTGAAGAGCGATTTTGTATTTATAGACAGCCCATATGCACCACTGAATCCTACTTCTTTTGAGTCATACACAAAAGAGGGATTTGATATAGAAAGCCATAAACGACTGGCTAACCTTTTTGATGAATTAACAGCCAGAGGCTGTTACTGTATGCTCACAAATCATAATACAGACTTGATAAATGAGCTGTATGGTAACAAGGGTTACAAGATAGATGTTGTAAGTGTAAAGCGTATGATTAATTCAGATGCAAGGGGCAGAGTTGGTGAGGAAGTAATCATATGCAATTATTAGAGGGGTCGGGATAATGGAGAACTTATTTACAAAAAAAGTGCCATTATACTTTGAGACGGAAGAGTCACAGTTGATATTAGGTGATTCCTTCAAAATTCTAACAAAGATGAAACTGGAATCTGTGGATATGATATTTGCAGATCCGCCGTATTTTTTAAGTAATGATGGCATTACCTGCCAGGGCGGAAAGATGGTTTCGGTAAATAAAGGTTCATGGGATAAGCTTTCAGAAAATGGAACCAGCGTCGAAGACAAACACAAGTTTAACAGAAAGTGGATTAAGTTATGTAAAAAAGTACTGAAGCCAGACGGCACGATTTGGATATCAGGAACGCTGCACAATATATATTCGATTGGTATGGCATTGGAGCAGGAAGGCTTCAAGATAATCAATAACATAACATGGCAGAAAACAAATCCACCACCAAACTTAGCATGTCGATGCTTCACGCATTCTACGGAAACCATTTTATGGGCAAAGAATAATGAGAAGAAGTCCCGGCATTTTTTTAATTATCAGAAGATGAAAGAAATGAATGATGGAAAGCAGATGAAGGATGTATGGACAGGCGCGTTGACGAAACCTTCTGAGAAAACAGAAGGCAAGCATCCAACGCAGAAGCCGGAATATCTGCTGGAAAGAATTGTACTTGCGTCT
The DNA here is from genome assembly GCA_948665105.1 of uncultured Lachnospiraceae bacterium. Lineage (GTDB taxonomy): Bacteria > Bacillota > Clostridia > Lachnospirales > Lachnospiraceae > 14-2. The sequence continues at coordinate 21,522 of CAPNGW010000001.1, read as the reverse complement.
ACAGAGGAAGGACAAGTTATTTTGGATCCTTTTTGCGGTTCTGGAACTACAGGAGTAGAGGCGGTACGATTTGGACGGAAGTTTATTGGATTAGATGTGAGCGAAGAATACTTGGAGATATCCAAGAAAAGATTGGAGAAGGAAGCAAATGACAAATAGAAATTTTGATGAATGGTTGAGTAAGTTCAGACCAAGTATATCAAGCTATGATTACTATATCGACTTTGAAAAGGTCGTAAGAAATGTAGACGAAATCAAGGTAGAATTGAATATTTTAAATTCATTGATTGGTTCTAAAAGTATTGAGGAAGATTTTGAGAAGATAGTGACAAAGTATCCGGAAACATTGCAATGCGTTCCGCTGCTTCTTGCGGTGAGAGGATATGAAATATATGCACAGGATGAAGAAGGTGCATTTTTGTATAATTTCAAGAATATGAATTACGGCGTGGAGCAGTACAAGGTATTTATGCGTAAGACGGGATTATTTGATATGATTGCAAATCGTTTGGTAAACAATCTTGTGGATTATGCATTGGGTATCGAAACTGGATTGGACTCTAATGGCCGTAAGAATCGTGGTGGGCACCAGATGGAGGATTTGGTTGAGAAGTACATTGTGGCAGCAGGATTTGAAAAGAATGTAAGTTATTTCAAGGAAATGTACTTAAAAGATATTGAAGAAAAGTGGAATATTGATTTATCCGAACTTTCTAATCAGGGGAAAGCTGCGAAGAGATTTGATTTTGTAATTAAGACAGATACGATGATTTATGGTATTGAAACCAACTTCTATGGTGGAGGTGGTTCAAAGTTGAATGAAACCGCAAGAAGCTACAAGATGCTTTCGCAGGAGGCTGACACTATAGATGGATTTACCTTTGTGTGGTTTACCGATGGAATTGGATGGAAGAGTGCCAGAGGGAATCTGAGGGAAACATTCGAGGCCATGGAACATGTATACAGTATAGATGATATGGAGCATGGAATTATACAGGAACTTACAAAATAGCAGGATACTTTGAAGGAAATGCATTATTAAGATGAATAAAAAATTAGAAGGAGAGAGGACATGGAAAAAAGAGAAATGAACAGGCTGGGGGCGAAGCCAAGTCTTCTGGGCTTTGGATGTATGCGCTTTCCAACCCTTGCAGACGGCAGCATTGATGAGGCCGCCACAGAGAAAATGCTGGATGCAGCTTACGCGGCTGGAGTCAACTACTACGATACGGCCTACGGCTACCTGAACGGCAAGAGCGAGGAGGTAACGGGAAGGCTTCTTCGTAAGTATGACCGGGATTCCTTCTATCTGGCAACCAAGCTGCCGGTATGGCTGGTGGAGAAGCCTGAGGATGCACCCCGCATTTTTGAAGAGCAGCTTTCACGGCTTCAGATGGATTACGTGGATTTCTATTTGCTGCATGCTCTGAATAAAAAGTCCTGGGAGAAGGTGAAGGAGTTTAAGCTGATTGAGTTTTGTGAAGAGCTCCGCAGGCAGGGTAAGATTAAGTATTTGGGCTTCTCCTTCCACGACGAATATGAAGTGTTTGAGGAGATTCTTACATACTACAACTGGGATTTCTGCCAGATTCAGTACAACTATATGGACACGGAGGTACAGGCCGGCGACAAGGGCTATGCGCTGGCAGAAAAGCTGGGCATCCCTCTGGTGATTATGGAGCCGGTGCGGGGTGGAAGCCTTGCAGGCTTTGCAGAGGATATTAATGAAAAATTTGCAGCGGCGAACCCTGATGCCTCCATTGCCTCCTATGCCCTGCGCTGGGTGGGAAGCCATTCCAACGTGAAGGTGATTTTAAGCGGCGTGAGTACCATGGAGCAGACGCTGGATAACCTTAAGACCTTTGAAAATTTCCGCCCCCTAAGTGAAAAAGAGGACGCTATGATTAAGGATGTGGTAGAGACCCTTAGGAGCCGGGTGCAAAACGGCTGTACCGGATGTCGGTACTGTATGCCCTGTCCGGTGGGAGTCAGCATTCCCGACAGCTTCAGAGTCTGGAACGAATACCATATTTATGGCAGCTACGGAGTGGCCAGATTTACCTGGGAGCAGGAGATGAAGGAGGAAGCAAAGCCCAAAAACTGCGTTGCCTGCGGCAAATGTGAGAGCGTCTGTCCCCAGCATATCAGCATCAGGGAGGACTTAAAGAAGGTACAGAAGGAGCTGGATGAGGCCAGAGCGAAGGTGTAGGAATAGCACAGGATAATAACGAATCCCCCATAAGGGACAGGAAAGTAATTTCTGCCTCTTGTGGGGGATTTATAATGTCTATGATGGGAGAGCTAATGTGGTTCCCGCTTTTGCAGGACATCCACAATGACACATGTATCAATCAATGCTTTCATAAGCTATCTACCCTTTCTGCACGTGCTTCACCCAATGTGATATCAGCAGGGATTACACCGAGAAGGGATTTTGCCATTTCAACACGGTCTGCGTTGGGATTGGACAGCTTTGCAACGAAATTGACATACATAGTACCTCCTTTTAGAATGTAGAGCTCTAGCCTTATTATACTGAAATCGAACAAGAGCATCAACGAATTTGTTCAATTTTCTATATAGAATATGGGTTTATATGAACACAAATCAATTTTTTTACTGCGACGTTCACAGCTTACTCATTCATAGACTCAATGTATTAGCAATTTATAGGAAACAAAGGAAAAGGTCAAGGGAGGAAGGTTTTACATTTTATAAAAACTAATTTTGATTTTCCATGTTCTCCACGGGCCAGACTTGTGTATATGTGTCTGAGGACTGGGGGAAATATGGGCTTATGGGTATGTGTGACCACATCTATGTCATGAAGGGCGGACGGCTGGCGGGATGCTTTGACCGGGAGGAAGTGATTCAGGAAAAAATCCTGACGGTGGACCTGGAATCCAAACAGGAACAAACGGTTTAGGGGGGCAGAGAGAAATAAATTCGACAAATAAGAAAAAAGCGGTGTTTCAGACCACCGAATTTTATCTGGCCTTTTTTTGGTGGCAATGCTTATCTTTCTGGCGATATTTGCCAAGGGCTTCTATACCACCAATAACCGGATGAGCCTGTTAAACTCTTTCAACTGCATATTGATTGCCGCCATCGGCATGAACATTATTATTACATCCAACATTGACGTGTCCACGGGGGCGCTGATTTCTGTTATCTGTATTGCGGCTGTTGGCAAGTAATACCGGCCATTTCAGAAACCGTGCGCTTGCCCACGCATTTTCTTATATGAACTTGATTGAAGGATGGGGCACCGGAATTCCGAGACTGTTTCATGAGATGGGCGTGTATGGACTTGCTGAGCCGGAATTCATCGATATGGAGGGTTAAATCCAAGGAAATATTTACACTTGACATAACAGGTTTATTGTTATAAACTAGGTTTATATCAATAAACCTGTTTGCTTTGCACGAAAGACCATTTCCATACAGAGGGGAAAGGATTTTCGTAAAGAAGGAAGCAACAGAAAGGAGCTGCATGCCATGGAGATACAGAAAATTGCCGACGGAGAATATCGCTTTGCCCAACTGGTGTGGGAGCAGGAGCCAATTAACTCAACGGCCCTGGTGAAGCTGTCCCAGGAGCGCTTGGGCTGGAAGAAGGCAACCACCTACACAGTGCTTCGCAAGCTTTGCGAAAAAGGAATCCTTAAGAACGAAAATGCCACGGTTACCTCTCTGGTCAAGCAGGAGGAGGTGCGAAAGCAGGAGAGCGAAGCGCTGCTCCAAAAGAGCTTTGGCAATTCCCTGCCTGCCTTCGTTGCGGCTTTCCTGAAGGATAAGAAGCTGACAGAGGCGGAAGCGGAGGAATTGAAGGAGATGATAGAGGCGGCAAGCAGATAGCATGTAAATTGCGTATATGCCATAGGATTCGGAAAAAGGAGGTCCACCATGGATGTTATTTTTTCAAAAATATTAAGTATGAGCTTCAGTGCCGTCTTTGTAATTGCCGGGGTGCTGCTGCTTCGGCTTTTGCTGAAAAAGGCACCGAGAAAGTATTCATACTTTTTATGGCTGCTGGTATTTTTCCGGCTGCTGTGCCCGATTACCATAGAATCCCCCGTAAGCCTGATTCCGGTGAAGGAGGATGCCATCCTCTTCCAGAGCGGAGACGCCGGGGGAAGGGTGAAAATCGATACCGGGATTGGAGCCCTGGATACGCTAATCGTCCGGGGAAGTGCCAAGCTTGTGGAGACGAAGGAGGGGTCTCCTTTGCCGGAGCTCGTTTCAAAGGGTCATAGTAATCTGACTACGGTGCTTTTTGCCAGGGCTGGGATATTGTGGGGCCTTGGTATGCTGGGGTTTATGGCTTATGGCGTGATTCAGGTTCTGAGGCTTCGTTACCGCCTTCGGACGGCTACGCTGGTAAGCGGCCGGGATGCAGAGGACTGTCCCATACCCATTTATGAGAGTGACTACATTCAGACGGCCTTTTTGCTGGGACTGCTCCGGCCACGGATTTATCTACCCTTGGGAACCGGCCAGGAGCGAAGCTATGTGATTGCCCACGAGGGGATGCATCGGAGGCGTTTGGACCATATTGTAAAGCCACTCTGCTATCTGGCGGTGGTACTTCACTGGTTTAATCCTTTGGTGTGGCTGGCCTTCTCCCTGATGAACAAGGATATGGAAATGTCCTGTGATGAGCAGGTGCTGAAGCATGCCAAAGAGGATATTCGCAGTGATTATTCCAAATGCCTTTTGAAGCTGTCTGCCATGGAAAGCGGGCTGTCAGTACCTCTGGCCTTTGGGGAGACCAACACAAAAGAGCGTATCCGGCATGCGCTGAAATATAAAAAACCCTCTGTCTGGATTGGCATCGGGGCAATTTTGGTGCTTTTCATTGCATCCGTTACGCTTCTTACCACCAGCGGCAAAGGCGGCTGGCTGGGAGGGGACAGTGGCGTAATGGGCGCTTGGAACAAGCCCTTATCGAAAGAGGAATTTTACCGTTTTCTAAGTGAGAACCGGAATCCATACATCGGAGATGCCAGTGCAAATGGACGGCTCCTTGGTATTTTGCCGGGGCTATCCTGCTATGCGTATGATGGGACACAGCTACAGACAAGCCATGAGCCTTACGAGCTGATTATCCGATACAAAAAGACAGAGCCCATATCTGTAAGGGAGGAGATGGAAAATGCAGATACCATGATGCGAAATGCCATGTATCTCTTTGCCACCATTGAAAATATGGGTCGCTGTACCTTTTCTCTGGTGGAAGACCAGGAGGCAGAGCAGCATGAAGCAAGCTACAGTCTCTACAGGGAAGAGATGGAGCAGATTTACGGTCCGCTGTATGAAAGGTCTAAGACTCCGGAGGGGCTTTTGCAGTTAGAAGAGGATTATCAAGCATACCAGAAGGAGCTTGAGGAGTTCTTAAAGAGTACGGCCATGTCCAAGATAGATTTGTATGATACGGAATACAGCCTGGTGGAGGGAGCGCAAGGCGCCCCCGAGGAACAGCAGAATCTAAACGACCCCGCAGACATGGTGGAGGCACTGATATCGGAAGCAATATTGGACTATGGTGCAGATTCCTGGGCTTCGGGGCATCAGGTGGAAGCCCATGCCATTCTCGGCGGGGAATATGCACTTTTCCAGCAGCTCATCCAATCAGACCGGGACATGGTGTTTTACCTGCTGGTGCGGGCAGCCGCTTTTGGTGATGAGGGGGAGGAAGCGGGCGGCAGCAGATTTCCAGCCAGGATAACCATTTCCAGGGATGACAACGGCGGCCTCTTTGTGAAGGAGTTCTGGGTGCCCCGGGATGGAGCCTATTATGACGACGACATTAAGGCGGAATTTCCAGAGGAGTACTGGGATGATGCGCTTACTATGGAGGGATACAAGGAAGCCCTGGAGGAGGCCGTGCTTTCAAAAATTACGGAGCGGCTTGCGGAGGATAATGCAGACGATACAGGGAAATAATAAGGAATAAATACAGATTATGTAGGAAAACGGTGCTCGGACAGCATTTTTACCAAATTTTTACAGTAACCGTACTTTATTTTTACTCTCGCCAAATAAGGGGAATTATGGTATGATATCCATGTTTGACCAATACGCACATCAGTGGTTGTTTCTCCCCTAAAAAGGGCAACCTGTTTTTATAAGAAAGAAATGGCAGAAAAGATGAAGGCAAAAAAAATAATTGCGGTTTTATTATTGACGACATGCTGCTCCTTGCTGGGCAGCGGCTTCACTACAAACGCCTCCGGTGTCACAGGCCCGTCGGACACAGACACCACAGGCCCGTCAGACACCGGGAGCACAGACACTGCAGGCCCGTCGGACACCGGGGCTTCTGATGATACCCAGGAAGTATGGCCGGAGGCGCCGGAAATTATCGGAGGCTCTGCCGTTCTTATGGAGGTTAATTCCGGCACGGTTCTGTATTCCAAGGACGGCCACAAGGAGCTGTATCCTGCCAGCATCACCAAGATTCTCACAGCTCTTCTGACCATCGAAAACAGCAAGATGGATCAGCAGGTGACATTTTCCTATGACAGCGTTCACAAGACGGAAGGCTCCAGTATCTGGCGGGATGTGGACGAGGTGCTGACCATGGAGCAATGCCTCTATGCCATGCTTTTGAATTCCGCCAACGAATGCGCTTACGCGGCGGCAGAGTGTGTAGGTGGGACCTATGAGAACTTTGTCGCGATGATGAATGAGCGGGCCAGGGCGTTGGGATGTGAGAACACCAATTTTGTAAATCCCCACGGACTCACAGAGGAGGGGCATCACACCAGCAGCTATGACATGGCCCTCATTGCCCGGGAAGCCATTAAAAATGACGTGTTCCGGGAAATGATAGGAACCCGCGCCTATGAGATTCCACCCACCAACAAGCATCCGGACGAAATTACTTACCTGAGAAATCATCAGAAAATGCTGTTTGAGGGCGAGGAATACTATTACGAATACTGTATCGGCGGTAAGACAGGATACACGGAGGCGGCAGGAAACACGCTGGTGACCTTTGCCGAGAAGGACGGGATGATGCTGGTATGCGTAGTGATGCAGGAGAAGCTCCCGGACCACTATGTGGATACCATTGCCCTTTTGGATTATGGCTTTGCGAATTTTCGCACCATAAATATTGCAGAAAATATGAAGACGGAGAAGCCAGGCGTTGCTGCTTCTGAAGAGTTTCTTCCTGCACCGGCCTTTGCGGATATTGACGACGAGGCGGAAATCGTGCTTCCGAAAAATGCGGAGTTTCAGGATGCGAAGATGGAGGCAGTCTATGAAAACGTCAGCAGCGATACGGCAGGAACCTTGCAATATACCTATGCCGGGCAGAAGGTGGGGGCCGCAGACATCCGCAAGCTGGAAACGCCAGTGGAGCAGTACCCATTTGAGCAGAAGAAGGAACAGAAGGAGGAGCAGAAGGGAGAGCCGGAGGAGGCAAAGAAGGTTGTCCGTATAAACGTATGGGTCATCGTGCTTGCAGTTCTCGGTGTGGTGGTTGTTGGTGCGGCAGCCTTTGGCCTTTATAAGCTGAAGGACAACTTCTACCTGCTGCGCTATAAATTCCATTCCCGCCGCAAACGGGATTTTCGGGAAATTGTGATTAAGAAAAAGCGGCGAAAAAGAAGGCGGTAAGGGGAAATGAGATATTATATTGCGGACCTGCATTTTTTCCATGGAGCGCTGAACGAGAAGATGGATAAGCGTGGCTTTGAAAGTACACAGGCCATGAATGAATACATGCTTGACCAGTGGAACCGGAGAGTGGGGAAAAATGACGAGGTTGTCATTCTGGGGGATTTGTCCTGGGGCAAGCCCAAGGAGACCAACGAGCTTTTAGAGAAGCTTCAGGGGCGGTTGTATCTGATAGAGGGAAACCATGACCGGTTTTTGAAAAATAAGGAATTCAACGCCGGGCGTTTTGTGTGGATAAAGCCTTATGAGGAGCTTCGGGACAACAACCGGAAGGTGATTCTCTGCCATTACCCCATTATGTGCTACAACGGCCAATATCAGCTGGGTAAGGAAGGCCGGCCCAGGGCGTACATGCTCTACGGCCATGTCCACGACACCTTTGACCAGAGGCTCTTGGAGCAATATCAGAGAATTACATCCAACAGCATCATTGAACAGCTGGACGGGAAGCGTCGCAATATTCCCTGCCAGATGATTAACTGCTTCTGCATGTACTCGGACTACACGCCGCTGACGCTGGATGAGTGGATTACACTCTGGGAAAGGCGGCTGTAAAAGAGGAGTATGACTGGACATAAAAATGCTGATACACAAGACCATAAGGGTCTGCGTGCATCAGCATTTCTTATGAGAAAGGCTAGTTGATCGTTACCTTTCGGAAATTCTTCTTTCCTCTTTTAAGGACAATTCCGTCTCCCACAAATCGGGAAGTCTTCAGCGTTGCCTTAATATCAGTCACCTTCTCCCCATCCACGGCCACACCGCCCTGCTCCACGGCCCGGCGTGCCTCCGACTTGGAGGGAACAAGCTGGGACTTCACCAAAAGGGTCAGAATATCAATGGCATCATCGGTAAAATCCTGGGTTGTCAGCTCAGTGGAGGGCATGTTGGCGGCATTGCCGGCAGAGAACAAAGCGCGTGCGCTCTCCTGGGCCTTGGTGGCTTCTTCTTCACCGTGTACCAGCTTCGTAAGCTCAAAGGCCAGAATCTCCTTGGCGGTATTGAGCTGGGCGCCCTCCCAGGCATCCATCTTGTCAATCTCCTCAAGGGGCAGAAAGGTCAGCATACGGATGCACTTCAATACGTCCGTGTCTCCTACATTTCTCCAGTATTGGTAGAATTCGAAGGGAGAGGTCTTGTTGGGGTCCAGCCAGACAGCGCCGGACTGGGTCTTACCCATCTTCTTGCCCTCGGAATTCAAAAGCAGAGTGATGGTCATGGCATAAGCGTCCTTATTAAGCTTCCGGCGGATAAGCTCGGTACCGCCCAGCATATTGCTCCACTGGTCGTCGCCGCCGAACTGCATGTTGCAGCCGTATTTTTGGAACAGTGCGTAGAAGTCGTAGCTCTGCATAATCATGTAGTTGAATTCCAGGAAGCTTAAGCCCTTCTCCATCCGCTGCTTGTAGCATTCCGCTGTCAGCATTCGGTTTACGGAGAAGTGGGGGCCCACCTCCCGGAGAAGGTCAATGTAATTCAAATCCATCAGCCAGTCCGCATTGTTTACCATCATGGCCTTTCCTTCGGAAAAGTCGATGAATTTACTCATCTGCTCCTTGAAGCAGTCACAATTATGCTGAATGGTCTCCACAGTCATCATCTGGCGCATATCGCTTCTGCCTGAGGGGTCGCCAATCATGCCGGTGCCGCCGCCCAAGAGGGCAATGGGCTTGTTCCCGGCCATCTGCAGCCGCTTCATCAGGCACAGAGCCATAAAGTGTCCCACGTGAAGGCTGTCCGCCGTGGGGTCAAAGCCGATATAAAAAATGGCCTTCCCGTTGTTAATCAGTTCCTTGATTTCTTCTTCGTCGGTTACCTGGGCGATGAGGCCTCTGGCAACCAGCTCGTCGTAAATGGTCATGCTGTTACCTCCTGTAAAAAATTTGGGTTGTGCCAGCGAATAAGCACACCGCAGATTACTGCGTAAAAAAAGCCCCGCCCTTTCAAAAAGGACGAGACTTAAATCCCGTGTTACCACCTTCATTCACAGACGATTCGCATCGCCTGCCTTAGCAAGTGTCAGAAAACACTCCTGCAATATAACGGTTGCAATCCCGTCACAGCCTACTGCGTATCCGGTTCGGTGTGAAGCTCGGGGATGTATTCGTTGCGGGTATAAAGTGCACCTCTCATCATCCGGTTACTTTCTGTACTCTCCGCCTGCAATTACTTGTTCCCGTCACTGCTTTTTCTTGTGAAGCTACACCCATTATAGGTGGGATTTGTGGCTTTGTCAAGGAGCGATTAAGAAAAATAGAAGAAACAATTAAAAAATAAGAAAGTCTTTGCTTGTGGACCGGAAAACAGGTATAATCGGTAATAGCAGGGATACTGTAGGATACGAAAACCGGTTGCCGGGAAAGTGCCTGAAATATTGATTACACTCTGCTTTATTACGAAGAGAAAGAAGGGCATTTTATGGATTTAAACAGGAAAAATATGAGAAAAATTCTGGTAATTATTACCTTCACCGTGGTTTTGTGTGCGGTGCTGATTAATTTTAAAGCAGCCTGGGAATGGCTGGGATTCATCTGGGGCGTACTCACTCCCTTTGCAGCAGGGGGAGCCATTGCATTTTGCCTGAATATTCCCATGTCCTTCTTTGAACGGAAGCTGTTTGGTGTGACGCAGGCAAATGCCGGCTCCCGGAAAAAAGCCGTCCGGGCTCTGGCGCGCCCTGTAAGCCTGATTCTCACTCTTTTATGCGTCGTGCTTATTATTGCCGTGGCGGTGATGGTGATTGCTCCCCAACTTAGGACCACCATCATCAGTGTGGGCGACGCCATGTCCGCCTGGTTTCCCCGGGCCCAAGCCTGGCTGGAGGAGATGTTTGCCGGCAGAGAGGCCATTGTGGAATATATTGATTCCCTGCAGCTGGATTGGGGGAAATGGCTGGAATCTGTCAAGGATTTTGCTTTAAACGGCGCGGGAAGTGTGTTGAGCTACACCATGTCTGCCACCAAGGTTGTGGTGAGCTCCGTGGTGGAGGCCTTCATCGCCATTATCTTTTCCTTCTATATACTGATGCAGAAGGAAAACCTCTCCCGGCAGCTGACCCGTCTGATTCAGGCAATATTTAAAGAAAAGGTGGTGGGAAAAATACTCCATGTGTCAAGCCTTTCCTACCTTACCTTCTCCCGGTTCATCACGGGACAGTGTATTGAAGCGTTGATACTGGGATTTATGTTTTTCATTGTAATGATAATTTTCCGCTTCCCCTATGCGCTTTTGGTGGGGGTGGTAATCTCCATTACCGCATTAATCCCCATTGTGGGAGCCTTCATTGGCTGCTTTATCGGAGCCTTCCTGATTCTCATGGTGAACCCCATGCAGGCTCTGGCCTTCGTGATTATGTTCCTGGTGCTGCAGCAGATTGAAGGAAATCTTATTTACCCTCACGTTGTGGGAAGCTCCGTGGGCCTTCCCTCTATGTGGGTGCTGTTTGCGGTGACTGTGGGTGGAAGCCTTATGGGCATTGCAGGCATGCTGATTTTCATCCCCATCATGTCTGTCATCTACAGCCTTCTCAGGGACTGGATCAGCGTCCGCCTGAAGGAAAAGAAGAAATGCAAGGTCAATAAGGAGGAGCACACATGCCACTGATTTACATTGTGGAGGATGATGTCAATATCAGGGAGATTGAGCGATACGCTTTAAAGAACAGTGGATTCGAGACCATGGAATTTGAATGTGGGCGTGATTTGTACAAGGCCTTGGAGAAAAAGACACCCAGCCTGATTCTTCTGGATATTATGCTCCCCAATGAAGATGGTCTGGATATTCTCACGGCCCTTCGGAAAAATAAGGCCACCAGGAAGGTGCCCATTATCATGGTGACAGCCAGGAGCACCGAGCTGGACAAGGTGAAGGGCCTGGATTTGGGGGCTGACGATTATATGACCAAGCCCTTTGGAGTTATGGAAATGATTTCCCGGGTGAGGGCATTGCTTCGGAGAACGGAGGAGATCCAGGGGGAAAAGGTGCTTATTCACGGGAGTATTACTGTGGACACGGACAAGCATTCCGTTTTGGTGGATGGTGTGGCCTGTGAATTAACCTACAAGGAATTTGAACTGCTGAAAATGCTGCTGTTAAACAGGGGCATCGTCTTGTCCCGGGACAAAATCATGGACCATGTGTGGGGCTTTGAGTATGAGGGGGAGAGCCGTACCGTTGACATGCATATCAAGACCTTAAGGCAGAAGCTGGGGGAGGCGGGAAGCGTCATTAAAACCGTGCGCAATGTGGGATATCTGATTGATGATTGAGGATGAGACATGGGAAGCAAAAACAGTATGCAAAGGCGCATAAATATACAGTTCATGCTGATTACCGCTATCGCTATTGTGATTACCGGCATCAGCTCCATGGCACTGTTTTATGTAATCTTTAAAAATCAGGTATATGACGATTTAAAGGCCTATGCCCATGTGATTGGGCGCATGGATAATCTGGAAAGCCTTGCAGGCAGCCAGCCGGTGGATGGGGAGCTGCGGATTACCCTGGTGAACGAGGATGGCTTAGTGGTTTACGACAGCTATATGGATGAGACTGCCATGGACAATCACGGGACACGCCCGGAAATTGCAGAAGCCATGGAAAAGGGCGTGGGCCGGGCCAGCCGTATATCTGACACGCAATCTGCTCAGACGCTGTATTACGCTGTGAAATTGCCGGGGGGAGATATTCTTCGCATCGGAAAAAATTCTCACAGTGCTTTTTATATTTTCAGAAATATTGCCATACTTATAGCAGTGCTTTTGGCAGTGGTTTTAGGGCTCTGCATGGTGCTGTCCCGCTACCTTACGAAGCGCCTGCTAATTCCCATTGAGCGGATGGCCAACAATCTGGACGGCATCAGCCCGGATAATTTGTACAGTGAGATGCTCCCCTTTGTGCGGACCATCAAGGAGCAGCATATTAATATTTTAAATAACGCCAGAATGCGGCAGGAGTTTACCGCCAATGTGTCCCATGAGCTGAAGACGCCGCTGACGGCTATTTCCGGTTATGCGGAGCTTATAGAGAGTGGCATGGCCAGCCAGAAGGATGCGGCACGGTTTGCCAATGAAATTCATCAGAATTCCGACAGGCTGCTGACTCTGATTAACGATACCATCAAGCTGTCGGAGCTTGATGAGCAGGAGGAGCAGTTTGAGTTTGAGCAGGTGAATCTCTATAAAGCAGCGCAAAACTGCATTCAGATGATGAGCATGCAGGCCCAGAAGCAGGACGTAAGACTTAGGCTTACAGGAGAGCATTGTGTGGTGACGGCCAACAGGAACCTTATGGATGAGCTTCTGTATAATCTGTGCAGTAATGCCATACGGTACAATAACAAGGGAGGGAGCGTGACCATTACTGTGCGCCATGAGGGGATTAAGGTACTGCTGTCTGTGAAGGACACGGGGATTGGGATTCCCAAGGAGCATCAGGAGCGCATTTTTGAACGGTTTTACCGGGTGGATAAGAGTCGGTCCAAGCTAAGCGGCGGCACCGGCCTGGGGCTGGCCATTGTGAAGCATATCGTGGCACAGCACAAGGCGGAGCTTAAGCTTTTTAGCGAAGAGGGGAAGGGGACGGAGATTCAGGTGCTGTTTTAAGAAGAACCGTCATCCATGAAGCTTTTGGCATTATGGGTATAATGCAGAGGAAGGGACAAAGGATTATGAGCATTTTTGAGATTTTACTGATTGGCGTGGGGCTTTCCATGGATGCCTTTGCAGTGGCTGTTTGCAAAGGGCTGAATATGCGGAAAGTCAATAAGGCATACTGTTTTATGATTGCATTGTTCTTTGGCGGCTTTCAGGCACTGATGCCCTTGCTGGGCTGGACACTGGGCCGTCAGTTTGAGAAACACATTACTGCCGTAGACCACTGGATTGCTTTTGGCCTTCTGGTATTCCTGGGCGGGAAGATGGTTCTGGATGCCATCAAGGAGGAGGCGGAGGAAGAGGTGAAGATGGACTGTAAACTGGATATTAAGGAACTGTTCCTTCTGTCCATTGCCACCAGCATTGACGCTCTGGCGGTGGGTATCACCTTTGCCTTCCTCAATGTGAGCATTCTCCCGGCCGTCACCCTCATTGGCTGTACCACATTTTTGCTGTCCGCCGGCGGCGTGTTCATTGGAAATATTTTTGGCAGCAAATATAAGAGTAAGGCGGAGCTTTTGGGCGGCGTGATTCTTATTTTAATGGGAATTAAAATATTGGTGGAGCATCTGGGAATATTTTAAGTAAGAAGCCTTACATGCTATAAAAGAAAGGAATGGATGTAAAATGGATTATTTTTTGTTGATGGCAGGATTTGTATTGCTAATTAAGGGAGCTGATTTGTTTGTGGACGGAAGCTCCAGCGTGGCGAAGCGGATGCGGGTGCCCACGCTGATTATCGGAATGACAATAGTTGCTATGGGAACCAGTGCGCCGGAGCTGGCAGTAAGTACGGCGGCATCCTTGAAAGGGGACAACGCCATTGCCATCAGTAACGCGGTAGGCTCAAATATTTTCAACCTAATGGTAGTGTGTGGTGCCTGTGCGCTGTTTAAACCTTTGACGGTAAAAATGTCCACGCTGAAAGTGGAGTTTCCCATTTCAATTCTGGCGGCGGTATTGCTGCTGGGAATGGGCTATTTAGGCATGGGTATCGGCAGAGTCGATGGTGCAATTCTAACGGCGCTGTTTATCGCGTTTCTGGCCTGGATGGTGATTTCCGCAAGGAAGGCCCGGGCTACAGCCGGGGAAGAAGAGGAAATCAAAGTACTGCCGGTGTGGAAATGTATTTTGTTCATTGTGGTGGGTATTGCGGCGGTGGTCTGGGGAGGCAATCTGGTGGTGGACTCTGCATCTGCCATTGCGCTGAATTTCGGCCTTGAACCTACGTTAATCGGTCTTACCATTGTGGCTTTTGGTACCTCTCTTCCGGAACTTGTGACATCTCTGGTGGCTGCGAAAAAAGGCGATGTGGATATGGCTTTGGGGAATGTGATTGGTTCCAATATTTTCAATATTCTGCTGATTCTGGGTGTTGCCGGCTCCTTAAGCCCCATGTCTATGACCATGGAAAATCTGGTTGATATTGTGGTGCTGATTGTGATGAGCGTACTTGTGCTGATATTTGCGGGGGTGAAGAAGAGTATTAACCGGATGGAAGGCGCGATTATGCTGATGATGTATGCTGCTTACATGGTATATATCTGCGTGCGGTAAAGATAACAGTTGAAAAGATGCGCCACAGGGCATATAATAATAGGTAGTTTTTGGCGAATCAGGAGGAATTGTTTATGTGCGATAAATGCAAAGGAAAGTTTTACATGACAACAGCCATCGCCTATACATCCGGAAAGCCCCACATCGGGAACACTTACGAGATTGTATTGGCGGACAGTATTGCAAGATATAAAAGGCTGGAGGGATACGACGTATTTTTCCAGACAGGGACGGACGAGCATGGGCAGAAGATTGAGCTGAAGGCCCAGGAAGCAGGTATCAGCCCCAAGGATTATGTGGACAAGGTGGCGGCTCAGGTTAAGGACATCTGGGACATGATGAATTCGTCTTACGATAAATTTATCCGCACCACGGATACGGACCATGAAAAGCAGGTGCAGAGGATTTTTAAGAAATTATACGACCAGGGAGATATCTACAAGGGCCATTACGAGGGTCTCTACTGTACCCCCTGCGAGTCCTTTTTCACAGAATCCCAGCTGGTGGACGGAAAATGTCCGGACTGCGGGCGTGAGGTGGTTCCGGCCAAGGAAGAAGCCTACTTCTTTAAAATGAGCAAGTATGCCGACAGATTGATTGAGCATATCAACAGCCATCCGGAATTTATTCAGCCTGTGTCCCGGAAAAATGAAATGATGAACAATTTCCTGTTGCCGGGATTGCAGGATTTGTGTGTGTCCAGGACCTCCTTTACCTGGGGCATTCCTGTGGACTTCGATTCCAGGCATGTGGTATATGTGTGGCTGGATGCGCTGACCAACTATATTACCGGAATCGGTTATAACTGTGGAGGGGAATCCACGGAGCAGTTTCAAAAGGACTGGCCGGCGGATTTGCATTTGATTGGAAAAGATATTATCCGGTTCCATACCATTTACTGGCCCATTTTCCTGATGGCTCTTGATTTGCCCCTTCCGAAGCAGATTTTCGGGCATCCCTGGCTGCTGCAGGGTGGTGAGAAGATGAGCAAATCCAAGGGGAATGTAATCTATGCCGACGATATGAAGGAGCTGTTTGGCGTGGATGCCACCCGTTATTTTGTGTTGCACGAGATGCCCTTTGAAAATGACGGAATCATTACCTGGGAGCTGGTGGTGGAGCGGTTTAATTCCGACCTTGCCAACATTCTGGGGAACCTGGTGAGCCGTACCATTTCCATGAGCAATAAATATTTTGACGGTGTTGTGAAGCGGACAGGGGTTTCGGAAGAGGTAGATGAGAATCTCAAGGAGGTGGCTGTCTCTGCCCGGGATAAGATTGCACAGAAGATGGAAGGACTTCGGGTGGCGGATGCCATCACGGAGGTATTCAACGTGTTCCGCCGCTGTAACAAATACATTGACGAGACCATGCCCTGGGCCTTGGCCAAGGAGGAGAGCAAAAGGGAGCGGCTTTCTGAGGTGCTTTACAACCTGACGGAGGCTATTACTATCGGAGCCAGCCTTTTGTCCAGTTTCCTGCCGGAAACTGCAGAGAAGATTGTGTCCCAGCTTAATACGAGCCTTCGTACCTTTGGAGAGCTGAACCGTTTCGGCCTGTATCCGGATGGAAACAGGGTGACGGAGAAGCCGGAGATTCTCTTTGCCCGTCTTGACGTGAAGGAGATTATGCCCAAGGTGGAGGCCATCCGGGAAGCTCAGAAAAAGGAATTTGAGGCGGAGCAGAGAGCTCTGGGCCTGGAATTGCCGGATGAGGAGAATGCCGGAGACGGTAATGAGGAAGTAATTGACATAGAGGCCAAGGATGAGATTACCTACGAGGACTTTATGAAGCTGCAGCTCCAGGTAGGCGAGATTATCGCCTGTGAGGAGGTTCCCAAGTCCAAAAAGCTTCTGTGCTCAAAGGTGCGTATCGGAAGCCAGGTGAAGCAGATTGTGTCGGGAATTAAGGCCCACTACACCCCCCAGGAGATGGTGGGCAAGAAGGTGATGGTGCTGGTGAACCTAAAACCAGCCAAGCTGGCGGGCGTGCTGTCCGAGGGTATGCTTCTGTGTGCGGAGGACGCCAAGGGGGAACTGTCCCTGATGGTGCCGGAGAAGAAAATGCCCTCCGGTGCGGAGATAAGTTAATGTTCAGGTAACAGTTCAGCCATAGCCAGCAAAACAGGCGAATGGCGCGGGCTGAGCTGTTACACGTTAAGAAAGAGGAAGGGATATGATATTTGACAGTCATGCCCATTATGATGATAAGCAGTTCGGGGAAGACAGAGACGAACTGCTTTCTTCAATGGAGCAAAACCGGATAACGAAAATTGTAAATGTGGGAGCCGATATCCCCAGCAGTAAGCGGGCCATTGCCCTGGCAGAGCAATATGATTTTGTATATGCATCCATCGGTGTGCATCCCAGCGAAATTTCCTGTCTGGATGCGGAAGGGCTTAAGTGGCTTGAGAAAGCCGCGGCTCACCAAAAGGTGGCAGCCATCGGTGAAATTGGGCTGGATTATTACTGGGATAAGGAGACAGAAGTTCAGGAACAGCAGAAGGTGTGGTTTCGGCGGCAGCTTGGGCTGGCCAGAGAGGTACAGCTGCCGGTAATCATTCATTCCAGGGATGCGGCGGCGGATACCCTTGAGATTATGAAGGAGGCTGCGGTGGGAATACCGGGAGTGATTCATTGCTTTTCCTATTCCAGGGAGCTGGCTTTAGAATATGTGAAGCTGGGATATTACATCGGCGTGGGCGGAGTGGTGACCTTTAAAAATGCCAGGAAGCTGAAGGAAGCGGTGGCGGAGATTCCCATGGAACGTATTTTGATTGAGACGGACTGTCCTTATCTGGCTCCCGAGCCCAACCGGGGGAAGCGGAATTCCTCGCTGTATCTGCCTTACGTGGTGGAGACTGTCGCAGAGCTTAAAGGGCTTAGACCGGAGGAGGTAGAGGAGATTAGCTACCGGAATGCCATGGAGCTGTATGGACTACAAAATAAATAAAAATCAGGGTTGACAACTCTGGTCTATTGCGATAAACTATGATTAATCTATTGCAGTAGACCAGAGTTTGTTTATGTGAGGAGAAGGATATGGAAAAAATATTCGAGAGTGAATACCGGTTTTTAAGTATTTTGTGGGAGCATGAGCCGGTTTCCAGCCCAACACTGGTGAAGCTGTGCAACGAGCAGCTGGGATGGAAGAAATCAACCACATACACGGTAATCAAGAAGCTGACGGATAAGGGTGTTGTGAAAAATGAGGAGACCATCGTAACTTCGTTGATTTCAAAGGAGGAAGTGGATCGTCAGGAGAGTGAGGAATTGCTGCAGCGGACCAGCAAGGGGAACATCCCCATGTTTCTGGCAACGTTTTTAAAGGAGAGGAAGCTGTCAAAATCAGATATTGAGCGGATACGGCAAATCGTTGAGCAGGCAGGGGAGGAGGAAGAAGCATGACAATAGCAGGCAGATTGTGGATGGCAAGTCTGCAGACCATAGTGTTGATTGTGTTGATACTCATTGTCCGGCAGGTGCTTAGAAAGTATCCCAAAATCTACAGCTATTCTCTTTGGGCGTTGGTTGGACTGGGCCTTTTGTGTCCCATATGGCCGGAGAGCTCCTTCAGCCTCCAGCCCATGAATTTTGCGTATATTGGGGAAGAAGCTGTTCTGCCGGGAACAGGTGACGGATTGTCTCGGATGACCATAGAAGGGGAGGACAGCGGACTGCCCGATGCGGTGAAGGGGCAGGGGAAGGAACAGGAGAATAGTACGCTGTCCGGACCAGGGAATGTCCAGGGAAGCAGTACGTTGTCCTGCTCAGGGAATGTCCAGGGAAGCAGTACGTTGTCCTGCTCAGGGAATGCCCAGGGAAGCAGCGTCTTGTCCGGGATGAGTGACCAGGGGAATGAAGCGGCGGATGTGGGGACTGGCATGGATGTAAGGGGTGTTTACCGGAGCCTCATAAAATTACTGGTAATTATCTATACAGCTGGGGCAGCGGGACTTTTCTGCTTCTATTTGATTCAATATTTCCGGGTGCGGAAGTGGACCGCGGACGCAGTGCGAGAGGAAGAGAATGTATGGCTTAGTGATCGTATTGCCTCCCCCTTTGTGATGGGAATCTGGAAAGGAAAAATCTTTCTGCCTTATGGATTGGGGCCTCTGGCCAGAGACCATATCTTAAGACATGAGCGTATGCACATCAAGCACAGGGATCCGCTGATTCGCTGGCTGGGAATCCTCTGTATCTGTCTGCACTGGTGGAATCCCTTTGTGTGGCTGGCTGTGCATAAAATGAATCAGGATATGGAGATGTTCTGCGATGAGTCGGCTCTTTCGGGAGCCTCCCTGGAGGAGAAAAGAGTTTATGCCAAGGTGCTTTTGGATTTTGCCCAGCGTACAAGCGGACTGTCGGTTGGGCTGGCCTTCGGGGAGTCCAACACGGAGCGGCGGGTGAGAAATATTATGAGCAAGCGGCGGGGACGGATTCTTATTACTTTTGCGGTGGTGCTGGTGGCTATTGTAAGTGCTGTCACGTTGATGACTGTTCCCAGGGAAAGTCAGGCCCAGGGGGATTCCCTTTCCGATGAAGCCTTGGGGAGTCGGACTCAGGGAGATTCCCTTTCCGATGAAGCTTTGGGGAGCCAGGGAGAAGCCTCACCACCGGAGGGAACCATC
This sequence comes from uncultured Lachnospiraceae bacterium, assembly GCA_948665105.1. Taxonomy (GTDB): domain Bacteria; phylum Bacillota; class Clostridia; order Lachnospirales; family Lachnospiraceae; genus 14-2. The sequence goes on along the minus strand of CAPNGW010000001.1, from coordinate 1,995 downwards.
TTTGCCGGCCTGAATGGGGAGGTTATACTGTCCAAAGAGGATATCGCTTATCTGGAAAAAGTCTGCCCTTGGATACCGGTTTTCTACAGTGGGCAGGATTTGGATGAGACGGACTGGGCCTATTATATTTTTGGCTCTTACACCAGCGATTTTGCCAAAGAAACGGTGAGGCGTTTTTCTAAGCAGTACGGTTTTGAGACGGACTTTGTGAAGGTGAGTCAGGAAGAGGTGGAGGAGGCTGTCCGGCAGATTTTTGGAAAGCCTCTGTCGGAATACGGGGTAACGCCCCAGGATATTTCCGGGAAGCTGGAAGGCCTTTTGTTTGAGGAGGGCAGTTATTATGTCAGCGTATCGGATTCCCCGGACTATGTATTTGCCCTGAAGCGTATTGAAGAGGTAAATGGACTTGTCGAACTGGAATTTCTGGAAGGGGTGGCAGGAGAACAGCCCTATGCCCAGGTACGCCTTTTCCTGGACGCTGCCCACACGGAGCGGGGATTTCGGATTGCCGCCAAGGAGCGGAATCAAATTTCTGCTCCCATGCCGGATAACCGAATCGATGATACGGTAACAGAGGTTCAAATAAATCCTTATGGGATGGTGACCTTCGCCGCCATTTATCCCCATTTTGAGGAAAATGCCTATGCGGATGTGGAATATAAGCTGTATCAGGACGGCCAGGAGCGGGAGATTGTAAGCGCCGGCCAAAGCCGGAGGGATCAGTGGGTATTCCAGGAGGTTATGGAGACTGCCTTCCCAGATATTAACGCAGACGGATTTACAGATATAATCGTCATATCCAGCTACCGCCAGGCGGGTGCTTTGAGAACGGAGGCACGTATTTTCACGGGTTCAGATAGGGGCTTTGTGGAAGAGACCTATCTGGAAGAGGCGTACAATGAGTCCCATGAGGAAAAAAACGCGGCGGATGTCACGGAATTTGTATCACTTGCTGAAAATCAGGATTATTTTGTGGAAACCTCTATCTATGGAAGGTGGACCGTGGTAGAATATATACCGACGAAGGGAATATCTGCGGTGTCCCGGGCGGACATTGAGAAGATTGAGGGGAGCTGGCTGACATACGGAAGAAGTGCTTACAGAGCTTCCTGGCTGGATATGGTTAAGGCTGTAGAGCATTACCGGAAGGAGCTTGTCACGGCCCGGGAATTTGATGAGCTGTACAGAGTAACTACCGAAGAGCTGGGCCTTGCCAACACGGCCTTCACTTACTATGAGCTGGAGGGGGTCTCAGATACTACCTTTGGAACACATTTTTATATGATTGATTCGGAAAATGCAATTATGTTTTACGACGGAGCCTTTTTCAGAGTAACCCGAATATAAGAAAGCGGAATGCAGGGGCTTTCATACCATCAGTTTACAAGGACACCATTAAGGATGGAAAGCAAGAGGAGATTTATGGCCACATTAGGAAATCCACAGAACACCATAGCAGTTTTACAGAAGTACAACTTCAACTTTCAGAAAAAGTTCGGCCAGAACTTTTTAATTGACACTCATGTACTTGACAAAATCGTTGCAGCGGCAGGTATCACAAAGGATGATTTTGTATTGGAAATCGGCCCGGGCATCGGGACCATGACCCAGTACCTTTGCGAAAATGCCAGACAGGTACTGGCAGTGGAGATTGATAAGATGCTGATTCCGATTCTTGAGGATACCTTAAGCGCATATGACAATGTGGAAGTCCTCAACGAAGATATTCTTAAGGTGGACATCAACCGGATAGCCCGGGAGAAAAATAGCGGAAGGCCCATTAAGGTGGTGGCAAATCTTCCCTATTACATCACCACCCCCATCATCATGGGCTTGTTTGAGAGCCATGTGCCCATGGAGAGCATCACGGTAATGGTGCAAAAGGAGGTGGCGGAGCGGATGCAGGTGGGGCCCGGAACTAAGGAGTACGGGGCCCTGTCTCTGGCGGTGCAGTATTACGCCAAACCGGAGATTGTGGCCAATGTGCCTCCCAAC